>JAQGHW010000950.1 GCA_028291505.1 Rhodopila sp.
GATTCACGCGGCGAATCTTGGTCGCAGTGCGACTCACGCTTCTCTGCGATCGGGTACTAGTATCGCCCATCAGAGAAGGGCGATACGTCGCGATTTGCTTGAAGTAGCCGATTCACGCGGCGAATCGTGGCCGCAGTGCGACTCACGCTTCTCTGCGATCGGGTACTAGCGTCCTTGCCCGCGGGACCGGGCCGATCCATCGTCACCGGACATTCTCGGGCGGTCCAGCGAATGCCGGCCCGAAGCGGGGGAAAATGCTGTGACCATGGAAGCGAAGCGCACCGGTAGGAAGCGATGGTCGGTGCTGTTGCTGATCAGCCTGATGTACCTCGTGACGTATCTCGATCGAGCGAACATCTCGACCGTGGCCCCCGTGATCGCCAAGGAATTCGACATCGGCAAGATCGAGATGGGCTTCATCTTCAGCGCCTTCGTCTGGAGCTACGCGCTGTTCCAAATTCCGGGCGGCTGGTTGGGCGACCGGTTCGGGCCGCGTCGCATGTTGGCCGGCATCGTCGGTTACTGGTCCATCATGACGGCCCTTACCGCCGCGGCCAGCGGCGTGGCATCCTTCGCGGCCGTAAGGTTCCTCTTCGGCATCGGCGAGGCGGGCGCGTTTCCGGTGGCGACCCGCGCCATGCAGCTTTGGTTCCCGCCGCGGGAGCGTGGACTGGTGCAGGGTGTGTCCCACAGCGCGAGCCGGCTCGGCGCCGCCGTCTCACCGCCGATCGTGGTGGTGATCGTCGCGACGCTCGGCTGGCGGTGGGTGTTCTACATCTGCGCCGCGGTTGGTATCCTTTGGGTTGTGCTGTGGTATCTGACCTACCGCGACATGCCCGAGGAGCAGGCGTCCGTCAGCCGCGCCGAACTGGCGTATATTCGGGGCGTCGACGAACAGGGGAACGTCCTGCCGCCCAAGATCGAGCGCATGGCGATCTTGCCGTGGGGAACTTTGTGCCGGTCGTCCAGCATGTGGGCACTGATGTGCGCCTATTTCACCAGCGGCTATTGCGGCTACATCTTCCTCAGCTGGATGCCGACGTATCTGGTGGAGTATCGCCACTTCACGCTGCTCAAGGTCGGCATTTTCGCCTCGCTGCCGTTCTGGGCCGGCGTCGTTGGCGACACGGTGGGCGGCCTCGCCGTCGACTGGCTGCTGGCGAGGACAGGAAGCGTCAAACTCGCGCATCGCCTGGTCGCGGTTGTGGGCCTTCTGGGCTGCGTGGCGTGCATCGTGCCGGCCGCGCTGGTCGACAACGCCTATACCGCCGTCGGGTGCCTGACGGCGGCCTTCTTCTTTCTCGAGTGCGCGATCGCCCCCGCCTGGGCCGTAGCGATGCATATCGGCGGTAGATATTCCGGGACCGTGTCGGCCGCGATGAACATGGCGGGGAACATCGGCGGCGCGTTGTCACCGATCGTTTTTGGGATTCTTGTCCATTACGGGTCGTGGCAGGCGCCGTTCATCATCGCGGCGGTGTTGCTGGTCTTCGGTGCGGGGGTCTGGGCTTTCTGGCTGAACCCCGAGGTGTCGGCAATCGAGAGGGGGTAGGGTCGGGCGTGTAGCCGTATTTTCTGAAGTCGTTATGAAACGATTTGTCGGCCGACGCACGCACGCATACCATGTCGCATCACCCGACATTCTTGTAATTGGGCTGTCGGGCAAACCGTCCTTTGCCGGACAGCCCACAGAGTTCGCTGCCCAGGCCGATCCGACGAATTGCGAAGGAGCCGGTGCGATCAAGCTGGCAAACGGCGGTGATCGTGCCGCTGCGCCGCAGGACGGTGCCGAGCGAAAAAGCGGCGACGGCCTTCAGCTTCCACCCCGCGCTCGACCGATCGGTTTCGAGCTCGAAACTTGTTTCTCCCCAACCTGTTTAGAGGTCGCGGGCTTCCACCATTCCACCGGCTGAGGGGCGGCTTTCCTTGGCGATGCTTTCCCTACCTGCGCTACTTGTTTCGTGGACACCACCTTCGGGGCAACCGGCTTCAATCCTGGTTCGTTCCTTTTCCGGGCCGCCACCGGGGCCTTTCTTCCTATTTGTTGTGGAACGATCTCAGCTGGCTCCGCAGTGTCGCCCATGTCCAGACCGAACAGCGCAGCCATATCATCGGCTTCCAACACTTTGCCGGCGTCCGGTCCCTGCTTCGACATCGGCAGCACTTCGCCGATATTCGCAACCAGGTCGTTCTCGTTCACTGCGCGTAGCCTGAACAACAATTCTGGCCGCGCATCCAACCGGGCGCCCACGCCGTACAGCGCTCCGGCGACGTGCTTGCACATCGAGGCATGGTCCAGGCAGCTACAGGAGAATTTTATTTCCGCCGGTTTCGGAAATAATCCGGTGCCCTGGCGGCAAATCCGCTCCATCACCCCTTTGGAGAACCGGCCTTGCAGCAATTCAACTAACGAATCGATCCCGCCCGCGCAGTCGGCACAAATCGACTTCCACTGGGCCTTCGGCAGCTCGGCGATCGTGATCTTGACCGTGTAGAGCGATGAACCGCAGACCAAAGCGGTCACCGCGTGCGGCGCGATCTGGAGGTCGATCACCAGGCCGTTGCGGGCATAGCTGCGGCCGCGCTCCAGCCGGTTCTCGTAGTCACGATAACTCTCAAGGTTATCGCACCACGCTTTGCCCCAGAACGTGGACGCGATCTTGCGGCCCTCGACAGTCACTGGCGCGAGCACGGACCCTTTCTTGCGCAGCTTGCCCGCCTCCCGTTCGGCCTTCACGCGCCGCTCGGCGACCGAGACATAAGCCGGCCATTGATCCTCGTAATAACGTGCCACGATCTTCACTCCTTCATCGCGGCGTTCAGGTCCAGCGCGACCAGCCGCATGATGTCGTCGTTGCCCATCTCGGTCAGGTTGATCTCGGCTCCACCTGTCAGAAGCTCATCAGACAACCCCTGCTTCGAGTCGATCAAGGCGTCGATCTTCTCCTCCACCGTGCCGCGGCAGATCAACTTGTGCACGAGGACGTTTTTTTTCTGCCCGATCCGGAACGCCCGGTCGGTGGCCTGATTCTCGACGGCTGGGTTCCACCAGCGATCGACATGCACGACGTGGGACGCCGCGGTCAGCGTCAGCCCCGATCCGCCCGCCTTCAGCGACAAGCCGAAGAACGGCACGGTCTCATCGTCCTGGAACGTCTGCACCAGGGTTTTGCGATTTTTCACCGCGGTGTCGCCATGCAAGACCAGGCCGGGGCGACCGAAGATCTGGCCCAGAAACGATGCCAGTGGGCCGGTCATCTCACGGAACTGAGTGAACACCAGCATCTTTTCCTGCTTGGCGGCGACCACCTCGGCGATTTCGCGCAGGCGGCCCCATTTGCCGCT
>JAQGHW010000955.1 GCA_028291505.1 Rhodopila sp.
GCCGAACACCGTGGTCTTCGCGCCACCCGAGGTCGCCATGCGGAACACCTGTGCCGCGGTCGGCACGCTATCGTCCATGCCGGGGACGCGATGCGCCCGCAGCACCATCCGCATCTCCTGCAGCATGTCGCGATCGTCGTTGATACCAGCCTCATCGATCCCGATAGCCGTGTTGACGCCCCGAGCTTCCAACCGGTTGAGTGCGGCCACGCCGGAGCGCAAGCGGAAATTGGATGAGCAGTTGTGGCACACGCAGGTGCCGGTTTCCGCGACGCGGTCGATGTCTTTCTCGCTCAACCAGACACCGTGGCCCAGGGTCATCTGCGGCCCCAGCAGGCCGAAACGACCGATGTATTCCACGGCGGAACAACCGCCGCGGCGGTTGGCGTACTCTTTCTGGTAGGCCGTCTCCAAAAGATGCATATGCAACGGCACGTTGTATTTTCGAGATGTTTCGGCCAGCCGCGTCAGGGCTTCGTCCGAACACCAGTGCAAATTGGCCGGCGCAAGCTGAATCTTTGCTCGGTTGCTGGTCTGATGACGGCCATACAACCCCTCGAACAATGCGATATAATCGTCGAGCGATAGCTCGAACCGATCGTACCAGCGTTGCATCGCCGGCCGCAGCTCCGCCGGCAGGCTGGCAACGAAATCATCGTCAGCCTGGTAGACCAGCCGATTCTGGTTGCGTACCGCGAAGGAGTAGGAAACCCGCATCCCGATATCGTTGTAGGCGCGAATGACCTCGTTGGACCCTGCATCGACCGCGGCAAGATTGCCCGGCACCCAGCCATGGATGTGCTGCACCGTCGTGACCCCTGACGCGATCATCTCGAAGGCGGAATACAACGTGTCGAGGTAAAGGTTCAGGTTGCGCGACACCATGCGGGTGACGAACCAAAGCTCCAGAGGCATGTCGGGCGAGCCGAGTTGAGCCGGCGTCAGGCCAACATGGTGATGACCGTTGATGAAACCCGGCAGCACGATGTCCTCGCCGGACCCGATAACGGGTACGTCCGGATGCTTCGCCGACAACTCGGCAAAATCGCCAACCGCGGTGATGATGCCGTTTTCCTGCAGCACGGCCCCGCCGGAGATCTCATTCCAACGATCGCGGTCGATCGCATGCGTAATGACGGAACGGCCGCGGATCAGCGATACAGACACGATGGAAACTCCTGGTTAACTGGCGGCAAGCACTTCCTGCTCAGCGAAGGCGCGGTCGACCTCGTCCTGAAGCTGGGCGGTCAGATGGCGGCGCAACGCCTCGGCCTGCGGGGAGAACGGGTCGCGCGGACGGGGCAGGTCGATTGGCACGATGGTCTTGATACGTCCGGGCCTGGATGTAAACACCACGACGCGATCGGCCAGCGCAACCGCCTCATCGATATGATGCGTGACGAACAGCACGGACGCACCGGACGCTCGCCACACCTCCAGCAGGAAGTCCTGCATCTTGGCGCGAGTCTGCACGTCCAGCGCCGCAAAAGGCTCGTCCATCAGCAGCACCTTGGGCTGCATCGCCAGGGCACGCGCGACGGCCACCCGTTGGCGCATACCGCCGGACAATTCGTCAGGGCGCTTGTCGATCGCCTCGGTCAGGCCAACACGCTGCAGGGCCTGCCGTGCGACTTCATTGCGCTGCTGCGTGGGCATGCCGGCGATCGACAGGCCGAACGCGACATTCTGGCCGACCGTCAGCCAGGGAAACAACGAAGCCTCCTGGAAAATCAGGCTGCGCTGCGGCGACGGCTGCTCGATCCGATCGCCGAACGACCAGAGTTCGCCGCTTGTTGTGTCTTCCAATCCGGCAATGAGATACAGCAGCGTGGATTTGCCGCAGCCGGACGGACCCAGCAGGACGACGAACTCGCCGGGGGCGACGTCAATGTTGATGGCGCGCAATGCCTCATGCGCGCGGGGTGTGCCGGGCGCCCAGACTTTGGCAACGTCACGGCAGACGACCGCGCTGCGGGAGGAGAACGGAAGCACGGGATCAGAGGCCACGCAGCACCGCCGAACCCTGCGGCACCCAGTACAGCAGCTTACGCTGCGCCAACCGCATTGCGAGATCGAACAGGAATCCCAGCACGCCGATCAGCGCGATGGTAAAGAACACCAGCGACGGATTGAAGGTGTTGCGGGCCAGCATGATGACCTGGCCAAGCCCGTAGCCGACGCCGGTTGCTTCCGCGACCAGCACCACCATCCAGGCGGCGAACAGGTTGAAACGTAGAACGACGAAAAGCTGAGGCAGGATCGCCGGGATAATCACCCGAACGTAGGTTTGCCGCTTGGACGCGCCCATCGTGCGGGCGACATTGATCAGGTTGCGGTTGACGTTGTCGATCTGGTTGATCGTTGCCAGCACCATATGGAACAGCAGCGCGATCACAACCATGAAGATGGCCGGCCCGTTGCCGATTCCGAACAGGAAGATCGCGACCGGCAACCATGCGATCGGCGACACCGGTGCCAGCAGGGTGATGGTTGGCAGGGTAAGGCGGCCGAACACGCGGAAATAGCGGATGGCGACACCGATCGAGACCGCCAGTAAGGACGCAATCACCAGACCGGAAAACACCCGTCCGGTCGTTGCCAGTATGGTGTATAACACCGCCAGCGGCGGGCTGGTCCCGCCGCCCTGGCCGGCGCCGATCTGCCATCGGTTCACGGTGTTGAAGAACTTGGCCTGGTCGGCGATGTTGCCAATGAAGATATGCGGCGGCGGAAGCAGCTTGGCGTCCGCCCAACCCAGTGCCCAGAGCACTTCCCATAGGCCGGCGAACAAGCCGATCGAGGCCGCACCCCACAGCACCGTGGGAGCCACCGCCGTGATCGAGGCGATCCAACGCGACCATGGCAGCATCGGCCCGCCCGTGCGGGATGGGTGCGCGGGCGCGGCCCTCGTGACCGCCACCATGTCAGGCCGCCTTGTATTTCAACTGTCCGTAAAGGTCCTTGTTTTCGGCGATCACCGCTTCGAGCAACGTCCAGTCGATGGCGTCGCGGCCTGGCTTGTTCTTGATGTAGCCCATTTCCATCAGCGAATCGACCCGATCCAGGATGAACTGAGTCTGGCCGCGCGCATCGACCACCGATGGCTGCTTCGTCATCGCGATCTTCGCGTTTTCCATCGATGTCTTGTAGTACGGACCAACCAGCACCTTCAGCGCCTCGTCAGGCTTGGTCTCGGCGATCAGTTGCGCCTTCATCATGCCTTTGATCAGCGCCTTGATCCCCGCCGGGTTCTGCTTGATCAGATCGTTGCGCACCGCCAGCACGCAGTCGGTGTATCCACGACCGTATATATCGGTGCCATCGGACAGTTTGACGCTGCCCTTGACGTCATTAAGCAGTGCGGTTCCATAGGGCTCCACCGTGCAGATGATATCCAGCGCACCGGCCTTGAACGCTTCCACTGCCTCGGGTGTGTTGCCCATATAGCGGACGGTGATGTCCTTGAAGCTGACGTTGTTCTTCTTGAACCAGTCGTAAGGCATCACTTCCAACGTATCCATCTGGAACGTGCCCAGGGTCTTGCCCTTCAGCTTGGCCGGGCTATCGAGGCCGGGTTGCGCGATCAGCACCAGGCCTTCTATTCCGCCGCCGGCGACGATGGTGACGGGCGCACCCGCGTTATGCAGGGCCATAAAGCTGGTATAAGGCATCAAGCCGGCATCCACCTGGCCGGTGCCGAGGAAAGTCACCATCTCCGCACTGGTCGGTGTCATGACGAAATCGATGATCAGGCCGTCCTCCTGCGCGGTCTGCAGCGCGTTGGCCAGGAAGTAGTTCAGATTGCAGAAGCCGGAACCATGGATCGACTTGATATGGCTCTCGGCCGCGTGCGCGGCGTCCCCAACGCCGGCCCCGACCGCCAAAGCCAACGAACTGGCGGCGGTGGCGCGAAGAAAGCCCCGTCGGTTGAAGTTCGCGGACCTCAGCGACAATAATGAGGCACTTTCGAAATGTTCGCACATGGCGGGATCCCGATTGGTTGCGGTGACGTGTAACAGTGCTCCCCTGGTATGCGAATGGCATGCCAGCCCCGAAGCGGCCGTTGACGGCATGTGATGTGTGCGTCTAGCCTCATATCCGCGCGAATAACGGGCATATCATGGTTAAATCGGAGGCCAAATAACAAAGATGGCTGTCGTAGAAACCGAACGCCACGGGCAGATCCTCGTGGTACGAATGAACCGCCCCGAACGACTCAATGCACTCAATCACGAGCTGCGAACCCAGCTTGCGGAAACCTGGAATGAATTCCGGATTAGCAATGAACTTGAGGTTGCGATCTTCACCGGGACCGGGCGTGCCTTCTGCGCGGGCGAAGATATGAAGGAGTCTCTCTCGGACGGTGCGCCAGGCGGGCGGAAACCCGCGGCGGAGGATCCTTTCATGTCCGGTGCCCTGGAAAAGCCGGTCATCGCGGCGGTAAACGGCTTTGCGATGGGGGGAGGCTTCATGCTGGTCGAACGTACCGATCTGCGGGTCGCGGCGCGCGGGGCGGTCTTCGAAGTCTCCGAAGCAAAACGCTGGCTCCTTGGTGGCTACAACCATGGCCACCTTGCCAATCTGCCATACCCGGTCGCCATGGAAATGGCGCTCGGTTTTCGTTTCACGGCCGAACGATTCTATGAAGTTGGCTTTGTTAACCGTCTGGTCGACCCGGACGCGCTCATGCCGACGGCGCTGGAAATGGCGCAGCATCTGCTGACCCTGCCGCCCGCCTCGCGCGTCAACACCGTCCACATGATGCGCCAGATGCGTCCTGCGCCGGGACCTGAGTTCGAGCGCCTTGCCGTCGCCCTCCACGACCATGGCGCCAAAAGCGACCTCATGGAATCCCGCGCAGCGTTCGCCGAGAAGCGACCCCCTAACTTCAAGGGTTGGAACAACCCAGAGGACCGCCACCGGCTGCCAAAGCTCGACAGGCAGGCAAAGTAAGGGCCCTCCTCTCCATGGGACGCACGGGACTAAACCCGACCCTCCGAGCAAGCCCACTTTGGTGACTTGAACCGTTGCGGGATCTGACCCGCTCGACCTGACGTCGCCAATTTCAAAGGCGACATGCCGCCGAAAATGTAGGCGAATTCGTAGCCACGAGGCTGAGGCGGGGTTGCGCTGCCTCGGGATCAGGCATATTCTCTCGTCTCAATCACGAAATGACGAGAAAACGGCCGTAATGATATGAAAAATGCCTAGTTTCGGGAATTACGCTGTTTATTTAGGCAAATCTGGATGGCCGCCTTGGCAACGACGCAGCGCGAATCGGAGGCCATCATGCAAACAGCAAGCGTAATCATCATTCACCGCCCGACGCCTGCCAGGCGCACGACCGAGCAGCGCGTCCGCCTCTCGCGGGTCTCCGGGACAGCCCGCTGCTCATGATCCCGCGCCGCACACTGCTGCAGGCCGCCGCCGCCACCTCCCTGCTCACGCCACTGACGGCGCGCGCCGATGAAAGCGGAACACTCACCGTCGCGTTGTCCAACAACCCGGTGACCTGCGACCCGATCAATCTGTCGAACCACGACATGCAACTGCTCAGCCAGACGATCTGGGAGAACCTCGTCGAGTACGACATCAACGGCATTCTCAAACCGCAGCTCGCCAAGGCGCTGCCGCAGGTGTCCGCCGACAAGCTCATCTACACGTTTGACCTCCGCGACGACGTCGTTTTCCAGAACGGCCAAAAGCTCACATCGGAAGATGTGAAGTACAGCTTCGAATACATGCTCGACCCGGCACACAAGGCGGCGCGGGCGCCAATCTTCAACCGCCTGTCGCACGTCGAAACCGACGGGCCGTACCGTTGCCATGTCGTGTTGAAGGAGCCTTATGCCCCCTGGGTCTATTTCCTGACCAAATTCATGGGTATCTGGCCCAAAGGCTCGCGGGAGCAATTCGGCGACAGCTATTTCCGCCTCACGCCGAAGGAACTGGGCACCGGGGTGGGCATATTCGAGGAATGGATCCCAAACGACTCCATAAGCTTCCGGCGCAATCCGAACTACTGGCAGAAGGGTCTCCCGCACTGGGATCGTCTGGTGGTGAAGTTCGTTCCGGAAGACGCGACAAGGGTTGCTTACCTGCTGACCGGCCAGGCCGACATCATCGCCGCACCACCCGCCCAGGATTTCGCCAGGTTGAAGACCCGGAAAGGTATCCAGGGTGAAGCGCGCCCCACGCTCGGCGGATGGACCGTCATGCTGACCAACAACGCCCGCCCACCATTCGACGATATCGAGTTCCGCCGCGCGCTGGCCCACACCATCGATCGAAAGACCCTCGCCGAGAAGATCTATTTCGGCATGGTCGAGCCCTCCGCCATCCCGGCTCCCGCGGCGGGCTGGTGGTTCGATCAGACGGCAAGCGACATGCGAGCCTACGACCGTGACAAAGCCCGTGCACATCTGGCCAAATCGAAATACGCCAACGGCGCCCAATTCGAATTGCTGATCTCTTCGGACCCCTACCTTCTCGACTGCAAGGACGCCGCTGTCTACATCCAGTCGGAACTTGCGAAGTTCAACATCACGGCCACCATCCGCATGACCCAGAGTTCGGTCGTATCGGCCGCAACCAACAGCGGCGACTACCAGGCCAATCTGACCAACTCCATGTCGGCCGGCGAGCCCACCTATTTCATCGCCAACAATTTCATCGCCGGCGGTTTCATGTCCAGAACGTCGGGCAACATCGACGATCCGG
>JAQGHW010000958.1 GCA_028291505.1 Rhodopila sp.
GGTGCGGTGTGATGCTCTCCGATCCAGGCTTCCGAGAACCCCAGCTCATCCAGCCAGCGCATCGTCTGCAGATCCCAGTCGACGCCCGCCTTCAGGCCGCGTTCCGGCGGGTGCGACGGCATCGAGAAATACCCGAATTCCACGGCGATTCTCCTGTCCTGGCGCGCTCGGAGGCGCTTCCGGACGGCAGAAGATCACAACCGCGGCTCAGGTCAAGTCAGTGGTGCCCCAGCATGTGACGGCCAATCTCCTGCGGGTCGGCACCCTCGGCCGCCATTTCATGCGCCACCGCGCCTTCGTGCATCACCACGATCCGATCCGCGAGTTCCAGGATTTCGTCCAGATCTTCCGAGATCAGCAGCACCGCCGTCCCGGCATTGCGCGCCGCCATGATCCGCGCCCGCGTCTCCGCCACCGCCTTCACATCCAGGCCGAAGCACGGATTGGCAACGATCAGCAGCCGCACGTCGCCGTCCAACTCCCGCGCCAAAACGCAACGCTGCACGTTGCCGCCCGACAGCACGCCGATCGGCGCCTGCGGTGACGGTGTGCGGATGCCGTAAGCCGAGACCATCTCCCGCGCCCGCGTCGCCATCCCCCCTCGATCCAGCCACATCCGCCGAGACTTCCCCGGCCCCAGATCGAAACTGCGGAGATTGAGGTTGTCCACCACCGTCATCGGCGGCACGCAGCCGTTGCGCAACGGTTCCTCCGGCAGCACCCGGACGTCGTGCGCCTGGGACTGCACCCTGCTCGCATCGTACGGTGCATTATCGACCAGGATCGTACCCGATTCGAACGGCCGCTGACCGCCCAGCACCTCCACCAGATCCTTCTGCCCATTGCCCGATATGCCGGCGATCCCGACAATCTCGTGCGCATGCACCGTGATCCGATCGATCGACAAGCCTTTGCGCCCGCCATCCGCCGCGGTGCGCAAGCCCGACACCGCCAACCGAGCCTCACTGGATGGCGCCCCCTTGCGCTCCGGGTTCTTCGGGGCGTGCAGTTCCCCGATCATCATCGCCGTCAGATCAGCCGGCCCCAGATCCTTCACCGCCCCGGTGCCCGCCATCCGGCCACGCCGCAACACCGTCACCTCATCCACAAAAGCCGCGACCTCTTTCAGCTTGTGCGTAATGATCACGATGGTCAGCGCGCCGGAATGTGCCAGGCCGCGCACCAACCCCAGCATCTCGGTGGCTTCCTGCGGCGTCAGCACCGAGGTCGGCTCGTCCAGCACCAGGAACTTCCGCTCCAGATAAAGCTGTTTGATGATCTCGGTCTTCTGCCGCTCCCCGGCGGCGAGGCTGCCGACTTCCACCTCCAGCGGCACCTTGAACGGCATGCGTTCCATGAATTGCTTCAGGCTGGCGATCTCCGAGCGCCAATTGATCACGCCCGGAACGTTCTGCCGGGACATCACCAGGTTTTCCGCCACCGTCATCGACGGCACCAGGGTAAAATGCTGATACACCATGCCGAGACCCAGCGCATCGGCGTCAGCAGGACGCTCAATCGACGCCTCCCGTCCATCCACGATGAAACCGCCCTCGTCGGCACGATAATAACCCAGCAGGCACTTCACCAATGTGGACTTGCCGGCACCGTTCTCACCCAGCAACCCATGCACCGAGCCGGGCGTCACTTTCAGCGAAACGTCCGACAATGCGTGAAAGCTGCCGAAGTGCTTGCCGATGCCGACAGCCTCGACGCCGATCGCTGCGGTCATGGCAATCCGGCCAGGAACGTTGTACTGTCGCTGACCGCACCGAATACCCCGCCCTGCATCTTGATCATGTGCAGCGCCGCGGCGTGGTTGCCGGGATCGGTCGCGCCGCAGCAGTCAGACAGCAGCAGGCATTCGAACCCGCGGTCATTAGCATCCCGCATCGTCGTGTGGACGCAGACATCGGTGGTGATACCGGACAGGACGATGTTGCAAATCCCACGTGTGCGCAGGATCAGTTCCAGGTCAGTGGCGTAGAAACTGCCCTTGCCCGGCTTGTCGATCACGATCTCCCCCGGCAGAGGCGCCAGATCTGGAATGATCTCCCAGCCTGGCTCCCCCCGCGTTAGAATGCGCCCGCAAGGTCCGGGATCGCCAATGCCCGCGCCGATTTGCCTGGACCGCCAGCGCTTGTTCGCCGGCAGGTCGGAAAGGTCAGGACGATGACCCTCCCGCGTATGGATGATCGTATAGCCTTTCGGTCGCAGTGCCGCCAACACCGCCGATATCGGCCCAATCGGCGCTCGGGTTAGCGACAGGTCATAGCCCATCTTGTCGACATACCCGCCAACGCCGCAGAAATCGATCTGCATGTCGATGACGATCAACGCGGTATTCCCCGGCGCCAGCGAGCCGTCGAACGGCCAGGGGTAAGGATCTGAAGCGATCGTTGCCATTTTCACCGTCCGATCGACAATTGCCCGGGCATGCCGCGCAAGGACCGGCCGCCGCGAGCGGTGATGATCAACACAACCAAGGTCACGATATAGGGCGCCGCATAGAACAGGTAGTAGCCCCAGGTAATTCCCACCGTCTGCAACGATGGTCCCAACGCCCCCGCCGCGCCGAACAACAGCGACGCATAGATGCAG
>JAQGHW010000116.1 GCA_028291505.1 Rhodopila sp.
TGCTTGGTTCCATTGTCCACGATATTCGTTACGGCGCGGGTCAAAGCGTGGGTACGGCATGCGAAAGCGAAGCGGCCGGGGCCATCATACGACACGTTATTTCCGACATCGCTGAATTCTGTACAGATCGTCTGCAGCAGACTCGGAAGATCAACGAGGTGGACGGGTTCTGAGCGGCCACCTTCCTGCAAATAGGTCAATGTCTCGCCGATCATCTCGTTAACGGTCGAGATATCGTTCAGCATGCTATGTCGCGCAGCGGCGTCGGTCAGACGCTCGGACCGAAGACGCAGCCGGGTGAGAGGCGTGCGCAGATCGTGGCTGATTGCCGCTAGCATGCGGGTCCGCTCATCAACAAGAGAACGAACCCGCTTGCGCATGTCATTCAGTGCTTCGGCAACCTGAGCGATTTCGCGCGGCCCATCCTCACTCAGCGTTCGGTCCTCCTCGCGCAACCGGCCAAACGACCGCGCCGCGGACGCGATCAATGACAGCGGGGAGGTGATCCAGCGCACGGCGTAGGTGGAAAGGAACAAGAGGATGATGACAATGATCCCAAGGGCGAGGGCCGCCTGCGTCAGGATCAACGTCTGCACAGGCCCATACGGAGATTCCTGGAATACCAGGGAACTGTCATCGTTGATTTCCACGACGATGGAATCTGCCCGGCCGGGAGGAGAGGCATTCTTAACAGTAACGAGCCCCCACGTGTCTCCCAGCACGTCCGTAATCATTCCGGTTATATGTCGATCGCCCGGTGCGCTTTCCGGCGTCGGTACTAGCTGCGCTGTCGGAATTTGCTCGACATGCATGCCAGGCCACCGCGCCTTCGCAACCACTTGAGCGAGTTCCGCTGACGATCGGGATGCTTCCGCTTGCTTGATGACGGCAGCGATGCGTGCGGCTCCGGCCGCGGCAAACAGCTCCGGACTGACGCCAGCTCTCCAGTCGTAGATCAAATACAGAAGAACTGCCGAGGTAAGGGAGACCCCGAGGAGAACAGCTGCGATGATGAGGGTGGTGATTTGCGCTGTGATGGTCTGCGGCAGAAGCCGGCGTGGCAAGCGCATTACAGTATCTCCACCGTGGGCGTGAAGATGTAGCCACCCAGGCGGACGGTTTTTATAAGAGTGGGGTCGCGCGGGTCGAGTTCGATCTTCTGCCGGATACGGCTGACGTGGACATCGACGCTCCGTTCGACCGGCCCGGCAAGCCCACTATGGGTCAGATCGAGTAACTGCTCGCGTGAGAGAATTCGGCCAGGGTTCTGGCAAAAGGCAAGCAGCAGATCGAATTCTGCGCTTGTCGTCGTCACCCGTATCCCTTCAGGACTATGAAGCTGGCGCTCTGTTGGATCGAGGCGCCATCCGGCAAAGCTGAAGCGATGCAGGCGGCGGCCAGGCGTAGCACTGGGGAAGCGGGCGCGGCGCAGGAGCGCCCGGATGCGAGTAACGAGTTCTTGCGAATTGAACGGTTTTGTAACGTAATCGTCCGCTCCGATTTCAAGCCCAAAGATGCGATCGACGTCCTCGCCGAGGGCCGTCAGCATGATGATCGGTACGCTCGACCCGGCTCTCAAACGCCGGCAGATGCTGAATCCGTCTTCACCCGGTAGCATCACGTCGAGGACGATGAGATCGACATCGTCCTGCGCCAACTGCTGATCCATCTCTGCGGCAGAGATCACGGAACATGCAACAAAGCCATTTTCCGCCAGAATCTCCGTCAACATCCGAGAGATCTCTGCGTCGTCCTCAACCAGCAGGATACGGACAGGTGCGTCCGTCGATGCAGGAGCGGACGACGGGACTTGGTGAGCGAAGCACAGGCTGGACCTCATTCAACCAGTCTCTTCGATTGAGGCTCACGCGTCAGCCGCTGAAATGTGTTTTTTTGTGTTTTCCGCGGGATGGACACCGTCCGGCCGGAACGCCACTCCAGGGTCGGCGATTGTGGACACATCTCGTATCCAGTACCACAATGAGCACGATCCCTTGAAGACAAGAGGCGATTCACGCCACGGATTTGGCGGCGGGGCTCAGGATTCTTGCCGCCGTCGCCCGGGCCGTTCCCGGCAACATCTGGTTTGCTTGCTCCCAGGCCTCGGTAAATGTGGGTGCCGGGCAATATGGTCGCAATATCTGAGCGATCATCGGCGAAAGATCATCGTTTTTGCCCTGCTCTCCATCCATTACCACGCAGAGAAGCAGCGCAGCCGTCCTTTTGACTTTCCTGGAAGCCCTGAGGCCTTGCCAGCGATCCCCAACCTTCCGAAGCAGTTGGTGAAACCACCACACGCCTGCAACGATGGTTTTCGCGGTAAAATCGCGGGCTGGGTTGGCGATGGCATTCCGCAGCTCATCGACGGTCATCACGTTTTGCTGGGAAGCGTTCGGCGACAGATCCGGTTTCCGCGTCCTCATTTTGCTCCGGCGTCGATGCTTGGAAACTGGCACGTCTGCTTCTCCCGCTGACTGCACTGGCCGTATCAAGGCGGCGGCGTCAGCGCTTTTATCCTGTTCAACCATCACGATTTATCAAGTTACGCATCTTTTAGGTTGGATTCCCCAGTGCACCTTTGACGTGGGAGGTAATGCGGAACGATCGAAGCGGCCTGGCCGCGAGGGGCTGACGGGTCGTCGGTGAAAACCCGGACCTGAGGCGTTCCACCGTGATGCATACCCCCTCTTTTCTCTTGCGAGGCAAAGCGGCACTGTCCCGGGATTCCTCTCCGGCCTGGTCCGGCGAGTAGACTGGCCTGGGGCGATAAGCATGGGACAACTGGTGTGGATAGCGTCCTACCCGAAATCCGGCAACACCTGGATACGGGCATTCCTGCACAACTATATCCGCCAGCCCGATGCTCCTTATGACATAAATCGCCTGACGGATCTTACGGCAGCGGACACGAATGCCGAGCGCTATCACCGCTATGACCCGCGTCCGGCATCGCAATACACGATCGCCGACGTGCAGCGCATGCGACGGCTGGTGCATCACGACCTCACCGCCCTGGACTCGACCCTCGTCTTCGTGAAGACGCACAACGCCAAGCTGCAGGTTGCGGGCGCACCGTTGATAACACCGGAGGTGACAGCCGGGACGATCTACATCGTCCGCGACCCGCGCGACGTCGCCGTCTCCTACAGCCGCCATCGGGGTCGCTCCATCGACGATACCATCGCCTTCATGGCTGACGCCGAGGCGGCAACAGGCGGTACCGACGCAAAAGTCTATGAGCGGTTTGGCTCCTGGTCCGAGCATGTTCATTCCTGGACGAGCAGTTCGGACCCTCGGGTGCACGTTGTGCGTTATGAGGCATTGGTCAATGCGCCGGAGGCGACATTCGGCCCACAGATCCGCTGGCTGGGGCAAGAGCCCCCGCAGGAGCGGCTGAGCCGGGCAATCCGGTTCAGCGCGTTCGGTGTGCTGCGCGCGCAGGAGCAAGTGGATGGTTTCAAGGAACGTGTGGCGGAATCCACCGGGCCTTTCTTTGGGACCGGACAGCCTGGCCATTGGCGCACGGTGCTTCGCCCCGCGCAGCAGGCGCAAATTGAGCGCGATCATGGGACAATGATGCGGCGGTTCGGATATTTGTGATGCAGGCAAGCCGGAGTGGGATCTCGCTTCGGTGCTGATTCGCATCGGTGCAGGAGTCACGAACTGGCCGCGGGCCGCTAAGCTTCGCGCTGATTGACGTGGGCGGCTTCCCCCTCGCCATGTGAAGGGGAAGCCGGATTACATCGAAGCCTTCGTCAGGCGGCCGAGGCACTCATTGGAGCGACGGCGGGACATGTACGCCTTCCGCTTGCGGATGCGTCCGCGCGGCGTCCGGCTGGTGTCCCGGGACGATGCCCCGCAGGAGCTTGGGGAGCATAGCCGGGTGGCGTGAGGCGGCAGGCTTCGCGCCGCCCAGGTGTATGACCCGGGCGGCTCAAAGTCTTCTGTCTTGGCTCTACAGGTTTAGTCGTGGAGCAGGTCCAGGGCGCCTTCGTAGGTTTCCATGCTCTTGCCGTGGGAAATCGCCGCCGCCTGGGCTCCGGCGACCAGGTGCCGCCCGCGCCATGGCGCACGGGTATCGTAATATTCCTCCACGATCGCCTGGTGATGCTTGTAGGCGTGCATTTCGGTGAAGTTGTCGCGACAGACGATCTCACCGAGCCGCTGGGTCAACACCTGCGGATCGTAGCCGAGGTCCACGTATTGTTGCGCCAGGTTCACCGTAATCTTGACTTCGGGCGCCGCCCGCATCAGCGCCAGATTGGTGACCTGTGACCAGTCGGTCGGCGGTTGGTCATAGATGCTTTGCGAGATGGCTTCCAACAAATCCGACTGCGTCCGGTACGGCAAGGCTGCGACGTCGGACGGATCTGGCTGCTGGGTCGGTGCCATCCGGCGCTGCGTCGACTTCACTTCCGGTCCGGTATGCCACATCAACAGGGCCAGGATCTTGTTGCGCAGGCTCAAGCCGTCGAGCCGCACCAGATAGCGCCGCAGATTGGCACTGGTGTGCAGGTGGACATCCATTGGATTTCCGG
Organism: Rhodopila sp.; assembly: GCA_028291505.1. Taxonomy (GTDB): domain Bacteria; phylum Pseudomonadota; class Alphaproteobacteria; order Acetobacterales; family Acetobacteraceae; genus Rhodopila. The sequence continues at coordinate 4,539 of JAQGHW010000116.1, forward strand.
TGATGGAGCGCAGGAAGAGGCCGGCGGCCCCAATGGACAGGGCTTCACCGGTGCCGTCCATGGACAGTCCTTCGGCCAGGGCTTTGGCCAGCATCACCGGAACATCGCTGAAGTTCTCGAGCCGCCCGATGGCTTCGCCCAACGCGCCGATGACCGCCGTTTCATCGTCCCCGCTGCGCATGCGTGTGACGCAGGTCAGGAGGTCATACTCCTTGAGCAGCCTTTCGACTTCCGGGATTTGCGGGGCCTTGGGAAAGCGCGCCACGTAGCGGACGGCCGGGCGCATCAGAACGGCCAGATACTCCGGCCCAAGATTCTCCAGGGCGCGCCAGGTAAAGGCGGGATAGATGAAGTAATGATCGTCCAGGATATTCTTGGGGATGGCGACGGTCAGCAGCAGGTCGAGCGCCTCGATCGGGGGAATATTCTCCCACAGCCACAGAAAGAAATGGTCCGCCTTGTTGGTTTCGCCGCGGGTGCAGGAGTGGAGGAACGCCGCTTTGGTGGCCTCAACGCCGCCGGCATCCACTGGCGTGAAGTCGGGCAGGATGTACGGCCCCATCTCCGGATGGTGGATGTGCCGGTTGGAAAGGGCAACGTGTTGCAGGATGGGGACAAAACGCTGCTCGCCCTGGAGGCGCCCGACCAACTGCGTCACCGCGTGCACGCCTGCCACGGGATGCAGCGGGCCACCGTGATGACCCGGCGGCAGGTCGGAGGAGCGGGTGACC
>JAQGHW010000022.1 GCA_028291505.1 Rhodopila sp.
CGATGCCGGGCCGGCGCAGGGGCTAGAATGCCAGGAAAGGATTGTCCAATGAACGACATCGCCGCGATCTCGGTCGAAGCCGCCGGATACCAGTCCGGGTTCGGCAACGGCTTTGAGACCGAAGCACTTCCCGGCGCGTTGCCGGACGGTCGCAACTCGCCTCAACGTTGCGCCTATGGGCTTTATGCGGAGCAGATCAGCGGCTCCCCGTTCACCGCGCCGCGTGCGAGCAACCAGCGCAGCTGGCTGTATCGTATTCGCCCGACGGTTGCCCATTGGGGCAGCTTCCGTCCGGCCGACGCCGGGCTGTGGCGTACTGCCCCCTGCGCTGAAATACGGGTGCCGCCGGCGCCGATGCGCTGGGATCCCATCCCGATGCCGGACGGCACTCAGACTTTCCTGCAGGGGGTGCGCACGATTACGACCGCGGGTGATGCCGGGACGCAGGCCGGCATGGCGACGCACGTCTATCTGGCTGCGAAGTCCATGGTTGACGAATACTTCTACAACGCGGACGGCGAAATGCTGTTCGTTCCGCAACAAGGCAGCCTGCGCCTGCGCACTGAATTCGGTGTCATCGATATCCGGCCGGGTGAGGTCGCGGTGATCCCTCGCGGCGTGAAGTTCAGCGTCGAACTGCCGGGCGGGCCGGTTCGGGGCTACCTGTGCGAGAACTACGGTGGCGCCTTTACCCTGCCCGAACGCGGGCCGATCGGGGCCAACTGCCTGGCTAACCCACGCGACTTCCTGACCCCTGTCGCCGCCTATGAGGACCGCGACGCGGCCTGCCGCCTGGTGGTGAAATGGGGTGGCGCGATGTGGGAGACCGAGCTGGATCACTCACCGTTGGACGTGGTTGCGTGGCATGGCAACTACGCGCCGTACAAGTACGACCTGGGCCGCTTTTCCCCGGTCGGGCCAGTATTGTTCGACCATGCGGACCCCAGCATCTTCACCACGCTGACGTCGCCCAGCGAGACGCCGGGGACCGCCAACATCGACTTCGTCATCTTTCCGGAACGGTGGGCGGTGGCCGAGAACACCTTCCGCCCGCCCTGGTACCACATGAACATCATGAGCGAGTTCATGGGCCTGATCTTCGGTGTCTATGACGGCAAGACGGGCGGCGGGTTCGTGCCCGGCGGGTTCTCGCTGCACAACACAATGCTGCCGCATGGACCGGATCGGGACGCGTTCGAGGGCGCCAGCAACGCCGTTCTGAAGCCGCACAAGCTGGAGGGCTCGCTGGCGTTCATGTTCGAAACGCGGTTTCGGCAGAACGTCACCGCCTATGCCGCCGGCATCGCGCAAGGGCAGGTTGGCTACGGCACGAATGGAAGCGCGTTGGTGAAGCGGTTCGACCCAAACCGGCGGTGATTGATCTGGCGAAAAAAACACCGCGATTCTTTGTTTTCAGTGGCCTGCTGGTCCCCTACGCACGCCGCAAAATGCGACGAACTTCGGGGGCAGGACACTAGCGGGTCGGGAGGAACCAGGATGGCTATCAGGAATCTCGGCCGGCGTGCCGTCGTCGGCGGTGCAGCGATGGTGGCCGCGACGCCGGTGTTTGGGGCCGGGGCGACCGATCCGGTGCGGATTGCGGTGCTGACCGATGAGAACGGTCCGTACACCGACAGCGGAGGCGCCGGCAACATCACCGCCGCCCGCATGGCCGCGCAGGATTTCGGCGGCGTGGTGCTTGGTCGCAAGATCGAGATCCTGCACGCCGACACCCAGAACAAACCCGATGTCGCCGGGTCGATCGCTCGTGCCTGGTATGATTCCGGCGTCGATGCGATCATCGACCTGCCCGTCACCCCCGTCGCCGCCGCCGTGCAACAAATTGCTCGGGAGAAGGGGCGCACGATCATGATCACCGCTTCGGCGGTGAGCGAGTTCACCTCGAAGAACTGCGCGCCGATCAGCAGTCACTGGGCGGACGACACGCATGCGCTGACCACCGGGGTGGCGAAGCTGATGACCAGCCCGAACAGCCGCACGTGGTTCTTCATCACGGTCAACTTCAGTTTCGGTGAGGCGCTGGAAGCGCAGACCGCACAGGCGATCGAGGCCAGCGGCGGCAAGGTCATCGGCGATGTGAAATTCCCCATTGGGAACACCGAGTTTTCGTCACAGATCCTGGCGGCGCAGAATTCCGGTGCCTCGATTATCGGTATTGCCGCGGTGGGTGGCGACCAGGTCAACCTGATCAAGCAGGCGGCGGAGTTCGGCTTGCGCAAGGGTGGCGTCCAGTTGGCCGGCTACTTGATCTACATCACCGATATTCATGCGCTGGGGCTCGATGTTGCGCAGGGCCTGAGCTTTCCTGCCAGCTTCTACTGGGACCAGAATGATGACAGCCGAGCGTTTTCGCAACGATTTATGATGGAGAGGAAGGCGGCGCCGACGAAGAACCAGGCGGTGAACTATGCAAGTTCGCTGCATTTCCTGAAGGCGATGGCACAGGCTGGAACGGACGACCCGATCGCGGTCAACAAGGCGATGCGGGCGATGCCGGTGTCGTATTTCGGACGTCCCGCCACGCTGCGCGCCGATGGACGGCTGCTGTACGATGTGACGCTGTATCGTGTGAAACGACCTGACGAAAGCCACGGTCCTTGGGATTACTACACCGCGGTCGGCACGCTGCCGGCCGTGGAGGCGTTTCTGCCGATGAACCCCGCGTGCGGGTGACGTGACCGCTGAGCCTGTGACCATCCAGGTGGATGAGGGTCACGCGGTCTCGGGCTTGGTGCAGATCCCGAACGGGGCGTTTGCCTGCTACGTCATGGCGCATGGCGCCGGTGCGGGGATGACGCACAGGTTCATGGAGGGCGTCGCGGATGGATTGAGCGAGCGTGGCGTCGCGACGCTGCGGTTCCAGTTCCCCTATATGGAGAGTGGATCGAAACGCCCTGACCGGCCGGCGCTTGCCCAGGCTACGGTTCGTGCAGCTGTGGCAGCCGCGGGCCGGTTCGCCCCGGGGCTGCCGCTGTTCGCCGGCGGCAAGTCGTTTGGCGGGCGGATGACCTCGCAGGCGCAGGCGGAGGGTCCGTTGCAGGACGTCCGAGGTCTGGTGTTCCTTGGCTTTCCCCTGCATCCCGCCAACAAGCCGTCGGACGAGCGGGCGCAACACCTGGCCGCGGTGCGGGTTCCGATGCTGTTCCTGCAGGGAACCCGCGACGCCCTGGCGAATACAAAGCTGCTGGTTCCGATGATCGAGGCGTTGGGGGCGGGTGCGACGTTGAAACTGATCGAGGACGCCGATCATTCGTTCCACGTTCCCGTACGGTCGGGCAGGACCGACGACCAGGCTTTGAGCCAGATCCTCGACGCCGCCGCCTTCTGGATGCGGGAGGTCTCGGGTTGCGCTAGAGCATGATCACGCTGAGCGGCCAGCGTTTCGTTGGCGTCAGCCAAGCTGACGAAACGCGAGGGGAACGTTCAAAGCGTGTGAATC
>JAQGHW010000121.1 GCA_028291505.1 Rhodopila sp.
GCCGGCGACCCACCGCCTTTTTGTGTCACGGCCGGGTTTGGCCCGGCCACCCGCGACTTCCCTCAAGCCGGCACCGCCTCAGGCGCGCTCGCCGCGAGCCCTCCGTCGTCGACGCACATGCAAGCCAGCGTCAGCATCTATTAGGAAATGTTTCTTGACAAACCGCGCAACTTGTGCTAGACGCCAACCATAGCATCAGGCCGCGGACCCCATGAACGACACGACACCTTCAACCGAACCACCCTCCCTCGAAAAGCCGCCCGGTCCAGCCACCCCCACCCAACAGCCCGATTTCCTGATGGACCTCATCATCGCCTTCCTCACGCCGATGTTCCTCGGCGTCACCGGCGGCGACATCCATTTCGCCCGCATGGCAGCCGCCGAGACGCTGAACACCTACCGATGCCGTAACCAGATCGACCTGATCGCGATCGCCCAGATCATCGCATGCGGCCTCACGGCACTGGGTTCCCTCAGCCTCTCGATGGCCGACAACCTCTCCCTCTCCATGACCTTGCGCCTGCGCGGCAACGCCGTGGCGCTGAACCGCGCCGCCGAACAGAACCGCCGCGCCCTGAGACAATCCGACCCCGACAACGCGCCAGAGCCGACAGATCCTCCATTCACCCCCGGATCCGACGATGCCGAGTTCGAAGCACAGGTCCTGGCCAGCGTGGCAGCCACTCGGAAGCTGGCCACCGAGTCCCAGGCCCGCCCTCAAAACCCCGAACCATCCGCCACCCCGACCCCCATCCCCACACCAACCCTCACACCGGCCCCCGCCAAAATCCCGCCATTCGCCGCCTCGGCGTCCCCCCCAGCCGCCGTCCCGGAAATGACCGACCGGCAGCGCCAGGCGTTGTGGGCGTTCGCGATGACCGACGTAGCCAGCGAATTCACCACCGATCTGAAAAACCTCCCCCCGGCAGAACGCAAGATGGCCTCCCGCCGCGCCGCCGCGCTCAGCAGTTGTGCTAACCAGCTATTACTGGGCAACGTCGCGGCGCCGCTTGAACTTGCTGATCTGGCCGCGATCATTCGACCGAACGTGCCCAGGTAGCACCCCTCCACCGCCCAACCGAATTTCCCGCAAACCCAAAGCTGCTCTACGCTGCCCGCCAGGTAACGCCGAGGGCAACGGTCATGAAAGTCGGTCTGTTCATCAACACCCAGTTCCCCGAAGGATCAAACGCCGCCGACCGCATCCCGGAAATCGTCGAGCAAGTACGTACCGCCCGCGATGCCGGTTTCAAGTCGCTCTGGTTCCCGCATCACTGGCTCACCTACCCGATGCAGATGCTGCAGATCACTCCGATGATGGGCTACATCGCCGCCCACGCGCAGGGAATGACGATCGGCCCCAACATTCTGATCCTGCCGCCGCAGAATCCCATGCACGTCGCCGAGGAATCCGCCACTCTCGACATCCTCACAGGCGGCAACTACATCCTCGGCATCGGCCAAGGGTATCGCCAGCCCGAATTCGACGCCTTCAACATCCCGCTATCCGAACGCGCCCCGCGCTTCAACGAAAGCATCGCCCTGATCAAGCGCCTGTGGACCGAGGACCGCGTCACCCACCAAGGCCGTTTCTACACCGTCAACGATGCCGGCATCGGCGTGAAGCCAATCCAGCCCGGCGGCCCACCGCTCTACATCGCCGCCCAGGCCGACATCTCGGTCAGGCGAGCGGCGCGGATCGGCGACGCCTGGCTGATCGTCAACAGCGGCGGCCTTAGCAAGGTCACCCCCTTGATGAAAACCTACCGCTCGGCACTAACCGAATACGGCCGCACCGCCCGCGAGTTCCCGATTACCATAGAGTGCTACGTAGGCGACAACAACGCCACCGCCCACGAAGAATGCCGAGGACCATTAGAGTATAAATACAACGCCTACGCCTCCTGGGGTCTACAGGGCCGCATAACCGAGACCAATTTTGGAGACTTCGCCCGCGACAAATTCATCATCGGCGACAAAGTATCGGTAAAAGAGGAAATCGTCCGCTACAATGAACTTCTAGGGGTCGACCATTTCATCATGCGCTGCAACTGGCCCGGCCTGCCGCAAGAAAAGACCCTCGCAACAATCAAACGGCTCGGCGAGATCTTTGCGTAGAATCCGATCTCGAAGCAAACCGCTCGACGAAAAAAAGCCCGAACCGCTCAAGAAGGAACCCCCGCTCAAGCCTACTCGATATCCTCCAGACTGAACTGCTCCGCTTCCTCATCGTAACTGAACAGTTCCGCGTAACGGCCCCAGGCGATGACCGTCCGCAGCGTGCCCTCGGCATAGTCCGGCGACATGTGATCTTCCAGTTCATCACGGAACCGCACCGCCGCGGCACGATGGTTCCACCGCTCGTCCAACACCTGGCGGATCATGTTCACCAGCGGAACATGCTCCCGCAGCGCCGCGGCAAAGATCCGCTTGCGCTCATCCGTGTCGGCCTCGACGAAGCTGCGCCCGAGGTCGGTCAGCAAGATGTCGCCTTCCTCCAGCACCGCGAAGCGGAACATCTGCAGCGTCTCGCCCAGCGGCAGCAGATCGTCGACCTCGTATTGCAGCGAGTTCGCCAGCGCCGGCAAATCCGCCCGCCCATCGTACGGTTCCGCCGCCAGTGTCTCCATCAGGCCCGACATGATGTTGGTCCCGACCCGAGGCAGCGGTGTCGCCAGCGGGGACACCGAAACCGTGGTCGCCGTCTTCGGACCAACCGGCGGCCGCCTCGTCATGATTCCGTAGATATCGTCCACCAGCTGCCGGAATTCCGGGTCCAACCGGTTCCTGGGATGCGGAAACGGCACCATCAACTCGTTCGCCACCCGCCCGGGATTGGACTGGAACACCAGGATGCGGTCGCACATCAGCACCGCCTCCTCGATGTTGTGCGTCACCATCAGCACCGACTTCACCGGCAGCTTGCCCTCCATCCACAGGTCGATCAGGTCGGTGCGGAGCGTTTCGGCGGTCAGCACGTCCAGCGCGCTGAATGGTTCATCCATCAGCAAAAGGTCGGGATGCACCACCAGCGCCCGAGCCAGGCCGACCCGCTGGCGCATGCCGCCAGAAAGCTCCTTGGGGTAGGCGTTCTCGAACCCGCCCAGCCCGATCATGTCGATCGCCGATTCCGACAGTTCCTCCCGCCGCGCCCGAGCCACACCGCGCGCCTCCAACCCGATCTCGACGTTTTCCTGCACCGTCAGCCACGGGAACAGCGCGAAGCTCTGGAACACCATGGCGACGCCGTCGGTCGGGCCATTGATCGGGACCCCGCGCCAGGTCACGATGCCGGCGGTTGGCTTCAGCAGCCCCGAAACGATCCGCAGCAGAGTCGATTTGCCGGACCCCGAACGCCCGAGCAGGGCAACGATCTCGCCCTCATGCAGCGTCAGGTTGACGTCGTCCAGCACCACCAGATCGGCGTTGGCATCCTTGTGGTAGGCCTGCCGGCAGCCCTTCACATCGATCAGGCAGGGCCGGGTCGTGACCACTGTATCCATGATTGTGTTTCCTCAGGCCAAAGTGAGGCGGCGTTGCGCGAAAGCATACATGGGGCGCCACAGCAGGCGGTTGAACAGCACGACAAAGGCGGACATCACCACCACGCCGAGCACCACGCGGGCCATGTCGCCCTTGTCCGTCGCATCGGCGATATAGGCGCCCAGTCCGTGCGCCTGCAGCTTGGTGTCGCCCCAGGACGCCACTTCCGCGACGATCGCGGCGTTCCAGGACCCGCCGGACGCAGTGATCGCCCCCGTGATATAGTACGGGAAAATCCCCGGGATGATCACCTTGCGCCACCACAGCCACCCGCTGATGCGGAAGTTGCTCGACGCTTCCTTCAGGTCCCCCGGGAACGCCGCCGCGCCGGCCACCACGTTGAACAGGATGTACCATTGCGTGCCCAGCACCATCAGCGGGGTCAGCCAGATATCCGGACTCAGGTGGAAGTAGACAATGAACAGCACGAACGGCGGAAACAGCAAATTAGCCGGAAACGCCGCCAGAAACTGCGCGATCGGCTGCGCTCGGCGAGCCCAGACCGGACGCAATCCCAGCCAGACGCCGATCGGCACCCAGATCAGGCTGGCCAGGGCGATCAGCACCAGCACCCGGGCCAGGGTGATGAAGCCCAGGCCGAAGGCGGTCAGCACGTCATGCCAGGACAGGTGGGCGGCCATGTACTGCACCACGGCGGCGGCGGCGAGGCCGGCCAGGGCGATGACGAACAGGAGCCAAACACGGTCGAGGCGGCGTTCGGCGGCCGGGCTGAGCTTGGTTCGCAGGCGTGGGGCGGCGCGGCGGCCATCGAGGCTGGAGACCTTCTGGGCCATCTGCTCGACCTTGGCGCGAAGGACGCGGAAAAGGCGCGTGCGGCGCAGGGCGTCGTAAAGCCAGGAGCGTGGCGGGGGCGAGGAGGCGGTCTGCTCGAAGCGGAACTTGTCGGCCCAGGCGACGATGGGGCGGAACAGCAGCTGGTCGTAGAGCAGGATGACCACGATCATGGCGCTGACGGCCCAGCCGACGGCGGCGAAATCGCGCCGGTCGATGGCCACCGACAGCCAGGAGCCGATGCCGGGCAGGGCGATGGTCTGCTGGCGGACGGTGATGGCCTCGGAGGCGACCACGAAGAACCAGGCGCCGGACATGGACATCATCATGTTCCAGATCAGGCCGGGCATGGCGAAGGGCAGCTCCAGCCGCCAGAAGCGGCGCC
>JAQGHW010000143.1 GCA_028291505.1 Rhodopila sp.
TCCAGTTCCTTCAGCCGGGTCAGCGATTTGTCGATGATGGTGACGCTGGCCTCCAGCCCCACGGCCATGCGGGCGGCATTGGTGCCGGCCACGCCGCCACCCAGCACCACCACCTTGGCGGGCGGCACGCCGGGCACTCCGCCCAGCAGGATGCCCGCCCCGCCTTGCTCGCGCTCCAGGCAATGGGCGCCGACCTGCACCGCCATTCGGCCGGCGACCTCACTCATCGGGGCCAGCAGCGGCAGGCTGCCGGCCGCGTCGGTGACTGTCTCATAGGCGATGCAGGTAGCGCCGGATCGGAGCAACCCCTGCGCCTGGACCTTGTCGGCGGCGAGGTGGAGGTAAGTGAACAGGATCTGTCCGCGTCGCAACAAGGCGATCTCCGCCGGCAGGGGCTCCTTCACCTTGACGATCAGGTCGGCGGTGGCGAACACCGCGGCCGGCGTGTCGGCGACCGTTGCGCCGGCCTGGCGGTAGACGTCGTCGCCGTAGCCGATGCCGGCACCGGCGTCGTGCTCGATGACGACCGAGTGACCATGCTGGCATAGCTCGCGGACACCGGCTGGGGTCAGCCCGACCCGGTACTCATGGGTCTTGATCTCCTTCGGAATGCCGATCTTCACCTGCCGCCTCCTGGAATGCCACCATGAGGATATGGGTGGGCGCATGCCAGGTTCGACCCCGAAACAGACGCGGCGGTCACGCGGTTTCGACGAACCCGCGGAAGCGCCGGAACCGAACCGCGACGACCATCTGTATCGCGGCGACAAGGGCCAGGAAAGCCAGGAACAGCAGCCCGAGTGAGAAGCTGCCAGTCAGCGCTTTGATCCAGCCGACGATGTAGGGTGGCAGGAAGCCGGACAAATTGCCGATGGAGGAGACCATCGCGATACCGCCGGCCGCGCCCGCCCCGGTGAACATTTCGGTTATGAGGGCCAGGAAGGGGCCTTTGATGCCGAAGATACCGACCGCGGCGACGCAGATGGCAGCCATTTGCAGCCAAGGGGACTCGGTCAGCACGACGGCGGCCAACCCGCAGGCAGCGATGAAGGCACACGCCGCGGTGTGCCAGACACGTTCCTTGCGTTGATCGGAGTGCCAGCCGAACCAGATCAACCCAACCGTGCCGAACGCGAAGGGTATCGCGGTGACGAAGCCGGTCATCAGGTTGGTCAGACCGAAATTCTTGACCAGTTGCGGCAGCCACAGGCCCAGGCCGTAGCTTCCGGCGGATACGTTGAAGAACACCGCCGAGTAGAACAGGACGCGCGGATTTACCATCGAGGCCAGGAAACCGAGTTTCGCGTGGGCGCGGTTCGGCGTGGCTTCTTTCGCCAGTTCCGCCGCCAGCCAGGCGCGCTGTTCGGCGTCCAGCCAGGTCGCCTTTGCCGGCCGGTCGGTCAGGATGAACCACACCAGCACCCCGATCAGGATCGCCGGCATTGCTTCGATGATATAGAGCCACTTCCAGCCCTGAAGCCCCAGCAGCCCGTCGAGGCCGAGCAGCATGCCGGAGACGGGGGCGCCGATCAGGCTCGACAGGGGGATGCCGATCATGAAGATGCCGATGTAGCGGGCGCGATACCGGATCGGGAACCAATAGGTCAGGAACAGCAGGACGCCGGGGAAGAAGCCAGCCTCGGCGACACCCAGCAGAAAACGCATGGTGTAAAACGAGAGCGGGCCGGTTATCAGGGCCATGCAGGCGGCGAATATGCCCCAGGTGAGCATGATCCGCGCGATCCACATCCGCGCCCCCACCCGCTCCAGGATCAGGTTGCTGGGGAATTCGGCAACGAAATAGCCGAGGAAGAATATGCCGGCGCCCCAGCCGTACATGACCGGGGTGAGCCCGAGGTCGTGGTTGGCGGTCAACGCGGCGAACCCGACATTCACCCGATCCAGGTAGGACACGACATAGGCGATCATCAGCAGGGGGATGAAGCGCCGGCTGATCTGGCGCAGCGTCCTCGCCTCCAGATCGAGAGCCGGCGTGGATGGGTCGGGCATGCTCAGATCGTCTCGGGCCAATAGAGGCGGGTTGGATTGTCGACCAGCAGCTAGAGCCGCAGTTCGCGGGTCGTTGCGATGTGCGGGAAGAAAACGACCATCAGGCCGTCGTCGGGCATGTGGCCCTTCAGGTTGGGATGCGGCCAGTCGGTGCCCCACAGCACGCGATCGGGGAAGGTCTCAACGATGCGCCGCGCGAACGGAATGACGTCCTGGTAGGGGTTCTGCTGACCGTTCAGGGCGGGCGGTCCGGCGACCGACAGGCGTTCGGGGCAGGTCACCTTGGACCAGACGTTCGGGTGGTCCTGCATTAATTTCAGGAACAGCGCGAATTCCGGCCCGTCGATCGGCTTGGTCACGTCGGGGCGGCCCATGTGGTCGACGACGACCGTTGTCGGCAGTGCGGTGAAGAAGTCCCACAGATCGGGCAAGTCGACCGATTCGAAGTATATCACCACATGCCAGCCTAACCTGGCGATACGGCCGGCGATTTCCAGCAACTCGTCCTTTGGGGTGAAGTCCACCAGGCGTTTGACGAAGTTGAAGCGCACGCCACGAACGCCGGCCTTGTGCATCGCTTGGAGGTCGGCGTCGGCGACATCGCGGCGGACGGTGGCGATGCCTCGGGTTCGGCCGTCCGAATGGGTGAGTGCGTCCAGCATAGCGCGATTGTCGGCGCCGTGGCAGGTGGCCTGCACCACCACGTTGCGGGCAAAGCCGAGGTGATCGCGCAGGGCATACAACTGCTGTCTGGACGCGTCGCAGGGGGTGTATTTACGGTCGGGGGCAAAGGGAAATTCGGCACCGGGGCCGAACACGTGGCAGTGGGCGTCGACCGCGCCGGGGGGCACCTGGAACCGGGGCCTGGAGGGGCCGGCATACCAGTCAAGCCAGCCGGGGGTCTTTTCGAATTGCATCCGTTTGGTCCCTGTTCTGGTGGTCGTTGGGCAGGTGATAGAGTTCGCGGGCGCCGAACACCAGCGGGACCCCATTGACGACGGACGTATGTCGCTATGCAGTGCGCCGGGCTTGCAAAAGGGAAACGAAATGCCGAGGACAACGCGTCGCCTCATCACCCGTCTTGGGCTGGCCGCTCCGGCGTTGGCCCTGCTGCCTCGCGGGCTTCGCGCTGCCGGCGAACCGGTGCGGATCGGCGCGCCCTATCCGCTGACCGGGGTTGCCGCGTCGGCCGGCACCGCGGTGAAACAGGCGATCGAGGTGGCTGTCGATATCATCAACAACGCGCATCCCGAGTTGCCGAACCTGCCGCTGGCGCCGACCGAGGGGTTGCCCGGTCTCGGCGGCCGCAAAGTGGAGGTGATTTTCGCCGACCACCAGGGCAATCCGGCGATCGCGCAGAGTGAGGCGTTGCGCCTGATCACTCAGGACAAGGTCGCGGCGATGGTGGGTTGTTACCAGTCCAGTTGCGGGTTGACTGCCAGCGCGGTAGCGGAACGTTACGGTATCCCGTTCATGGCGAGTGAGGCCTCGGCACCGAGCCTGACGGAAAGAGGTTTCAAATGGTTCTTTCGTCCGACGCCGATCGGAACGGATTTCGGTGCGGCATATGCGTCGTTCCTGGTGGACCGCAAGGCGGGCGGGTCGAAGGTCGAGAAACTTGCTTTGGTGAATGAGAACACCGAATACGGCACCTCCACCGGCAATGCGATCATTGCGGCGGCGGCGTCCAAGGGGCTGAAAATCGATACGCGGATTGCCTACAACGCCAATTCCAGCGACGTCAGCGCACAGGTACTGCAGTTGAAAAGCGCTGACCCGGACGCGGTTATTTTCGTCAGCTATACGTCGGACTCGATCTTGTTCATGAAGACGATGCACACGCTGAACTGGAAGCCACCGATCCTGATCGGCGACGATTCCGGGTTTTCCGACAACGCGTTCATCGAGGCGGTGGGTAGCCTGGCGCAGGGCGTGTTCAACCGCAGTTCTTATGATATCGGCAAGCCGGGGGGTGCTTCGTTCGTGGTGAACGAATTGTTTCAGAAGCATGCCGGGCACGCCCTGGACGATACCTCGGCCCGCGGGATGCAGGGTTTCCTGGCGTTGATGGAGGCGATCAACCGGGCTGGATCGACCGAACCGGCGAAGATCCAGGCGGCGCTGGTCAGCCAGGATCTGAAGCCGGAACAACTGATGATTGGTTACAACGGCATCAAATATGATGCGAAGGGACAGAATACGCTGGCGGCTACTTTACTTGTGCAGTTGGCGGGCAAGAAGTACGTTGCCGTGTGGCCGGACAAATCGGCGGTGCAGCCCCCTGCCCTGCCGTTCAAGGGCTGGGAATGATGGGAGGAGTCGCGCAATGAACACCGACCTTTTCGAGATCATCCGGACCACACGGTCGATGCGCCGGTTGAAACCGGACCCGGTGCCGCCGGCGCTGATCCGGCAAATCCTGGAGGCCGGCACGTCGGCGGCGAACGGCGGCAACATGCAGACCTGGCGTTTCCTGGTGATACGCGATCCGGCGATCAAGTCGAACGTGGCGCAGTGGTACCGGCGCGGCTGGCATGAGACCGTTGCGCCGCGTTATCGTACGGGTGCGCCGGCGCCTGGATCGTCTCGGGACCGGTTCGACCGGATGCTGGCGGCGGCGGAGCATCTGGCGGACCATCTGCATGAGGCGCCGGTGTGGATCGTTCCTTGCCTGGAAGGGGGGACTCATACGCGGACCTCTGGTTCGTCGATCTATCCCGCGGTGCAGAATATGCTGTTGGCGGCAAGGGCTTTGGGACTTGGGGCGACGCTGACGACGCTGTATCTGCTGTTCGAGAAGGAGGCAGAAGCGGCGCTGGGTCTGCCGGAGGGGACGCATTCTTACGCTATCCTGCCGATTGGTTATCCGTTGGGGAACTTCGGTCCGGTTGGGCGCACGGCGCTGGAAGACGTTGTGTTTTCCGATCGGTGGGGAGAGCGGTGGTCGGACGTTTGAAGGGGAACGGGGTTTGATGGAGAATGAACTCGACATCTATCAACGTCAGGGTTTCGCTCAACCGATGGGGCTGGGTCAGGCCCCGGCCGTCCTGATCATCGATTTCGTGGTCGGCTTTACCGATCCCACTCATTTCGGTGGCGGCAACATTGGCGCGGCCATCACCGGGACGCGGCAACTGCTGACCCTGGCGCGGGTACGGGGATGGCCGGTTGCGCACACTCGGGTTGTGTATGCCGACGACGGATCGGATGTCAGCGCCTTCACGATGAAGGTACCGGCCTTGTTGAAGCTGACCGAGACGAGCCCGCTGTCGCAGATCGTTCCGGAACTGACGCCGGCCCCCGGGGAGGCGGTGTTTCGCAAGAAGCATGCGAGCGCGTTCTTTGGCACGGATCTTGTTGCCTGGCTGGCGTTCCGGCGGATCGATACGCTGTTGGTCGCGGGTTGCACCACCAGCGGCTGCGTGCGGGCAAGCGTGATCGACGCGTCCGCCCACAATGTCCGGCCGATTGTCATTACCGATTGCGTGGGAGACCGAGCGGTGGGTCCGCACGAGGCCAATCTTTTCGATATGGGTCAGAAATATGCCGACCTGCTCTCGATGGATGAATTGCGCGCCGCGGTCGGCAGCAACGCCCCGGCTGGTTGAGCTGAAGCGGCACCGGCCCGTCAAAATTCTTCCAGCAGGCGGCCGAAGCCCGCGATCTTGTCGTGGATTCCCTGTGTTCGCAGCGCGTGCCAGTAGATGGCGGTGTTGATTGCGATCACTGGTTTACCCAACCAAAGCTCGGCGGCGGCGCATAGTCGCATGGCGCTGAGATTGGTGCCGACCTGAAGGATGGCGTCTACGTCGTCGCCTTCCAGTTCGCGGAACGTGTCGCGGATGGTATTCGGGCGGATAGTTGCGATGGCGGTCCAGCTTGGGCATTGCAGGCAGCGGTCGCGGACGACGGTGAAGCCGGACTCCTCGAGGTAGCGGCGAACCTCGGCGTTGGCGGTTGGGAAATAGGGCGACATGAACGCTACCCGGCGGACGTCGCCATAGGCGCGCAACGCGGCGGCGGAGGCGTGGGAGCCAATGCTGACCTGCAGGCCGCTCGCCTGCTCGATCGATGCCTGGAACTTGTTGGCGTCCGCGATGCCGCCGAAGAAGGTAACCGCGGACATGGCCATCACCAGTGAATCAGGGGCGCTGGTCATGACGCTGCTGACGGCGTCGATGGTGTTGTCGCCGATGACCGTGGCGCCGGCCATGAAGCTTTCATTGCTGACCGCGACGGCGTTCGGGGTGTAGATACGGCTGTAATGGTTGGTGACGCCGACCGGACGCATGGCCTCAAGGTCGGGTTGCACAACGGTGTTGGTCGATGGACCCAGCACACCGAAGCGGTGCCGCCAGCCGAGGACGTCACTCATACGATCTCCTTCTCATGTGCCAACGGGTTATGGACGGTCGTCACGACCCGCCCGGCCGAGGTTTTGTTTCGGTGGCAAGGAGGCCCATGCTCATGTCGTGGGGGAGAGCAGCGGGGTCAGCGTACGGATATCGGCCACGCTGTCCAGATGGTCGACCATGTCGATCAGGCTTTCGCGCTGGCTGTCCGGCATCGGGGCGTGGGCGAATTCCCAGCAGCGGCGGAACTTCGTCAGGTGCTGGTCGCGGGTCAGGCGCCTCCCGGGGCTGGCGAGCATCGCCTCGCAGCGCCAATGCAACGTCTGCCCGGTGGTCAGCGCGATCGTCACCTCGACCGGGACCAACGCGTTGGGGTCCGTGTTGTTGTCGGACAGCATGACGATGCGCTGCGCCAGACGGTGCGTCTCCGGATCGGTCAGCGCCGGCCCATGGTAGTGCGCAAGGTCGATCTCGCCATGCAGCAGGACCTTTGCCGCGATGTAGGCCATGCACAGGCGGGCATAGTTCGGACTGGGATCCGGCACATCCGGGCGGGAACACAGGCGGGCGGTGATGGGCGGTCCGACGATGGTGATCTTTTCCACTTCATCGGTCTTGAACCTGTGCTGCTGCCATAGCGTCAGGATGCCTTCGATCCCGGCATGGGTGGCTCGACCGGCGGGATAAGGCTTGTGGCTCAGTTCGGCGATGCGCCAGCTTTGGCCCAATGAGGCGAGCACGCCGGTCAGGTCCCACTCGCCCTCGAACAGGCGGAGGTAGCCGTAGACCCCTTCGAAGACGTCCTGCGGGCCGACCAGGCCGGCGCGGCTGAGGTCGGCGGATTGCAGCGCGGATCGGCAGTTGACCGCGACCTGAAGCGGCAGTGTGACGCTGCCCTCGACATGGGGTTGCAGGGTGCCGCTGGTCTGGGCGTACTGAATGCCGAACGCGCTGACCAGGCGATCTTCGTCCAGCCGCATCAGGCGGGCGACCGCGGCGGTGGCGCCGAACCCGCCGGCGGTTGCGGGGCGGAAGAAACGCATGGCGGACCGTGAGGCGACGCCCAGGCCGGCGGCGATGTCGACGCCGATCGCGACGGCGGTCAGGAGATCTCGCCCGGACACGCCGCCCTGGCGTTCGGCACAGGCGATCGCGGCGGGCAAGGTGGTGGCGAGCGGGTGGAGAACCGCGCCCTCATGCACGCAGTCATATTCCTGGCAATGGACCTGGAAGGCATTCAGCAGCGCGGCGCCGGAAGCGGTGGCACGGTCCCGGCGTCCCCACAGCGTGGCGCCGGTGCCGATGCCCCAACCGTCGTTGGCGCTCGCAAGCTGGTCGGCGCCATGGGCGGTGGAGCCGGCAATCCCCACACCGAAAGTGTCGAGGATGAACACCTTTGCCTGCGCCACCGCGTCGTCGGACAGGTCTTCGTAGCATGTGGTCAGCGCGTGATGGGCGAAGCGGCGCGCGGCGTGGGCTGGGGGCGTCATGCTGGGTTTGCGTGCGTTGCGGCGGTCGGGCTTCGTCCGGTCATGCTGGTGGTGCCTCGCACGTTACGGCGCAACGTGTGCACTGTTCGGCGGGAATTTAAAGGGCATTTTTGGTTCGGCTGGTCGGAGCGATGCGATTCGAACCTCCGCGTGCTGCGTGGGTGTTTTGGCGAACTCCGGCACTTTTTTCTTGATCTGCCGCCCGTTGGATATACATAGTCGACTTCGTATATCCAGGGAAAGTGGCGTGCAGGTCTCAAAATGGGGCAACAGCCTCGCGGTTCGGCTTCCCGCTGCCGTGGTCGAGGCGCTCGAACTCACGGAAGGCGATGAGATCGAAATCCATGTCGCCGACGCGCGGGAACTCGTCGTCGCGCGCAAACCCGGCCGCGAGGCGTTGTTGAAGCGGCTTCGCGCCTTCCGCGGTCGGCTGCCTGCCGATTTCAAGTTCGATCGGGATGAGGCGAATGCCCGGTAGCTTCTTCGACACAAATGTTCTGGTCTATGTCGCGTCCGGTGACCTCGCGAAGGCGGATCGGGCGGAGGCGATCATCGGCGGCGGCGGCACGGTCAGCGT
>JAQGHW010000145.1 GCA_028291505.1 Rhodopila sp.
TGCTGCTGCGGCTGCCGGTGATCGGCGGCCTGGCGACGGAGGTGATGGCGGCGCGCTTCAGCCGGACCTTCGGCATCCTGCTGCAGGGCGGCGTTCCGCTGATCGCGGCACTGACCGTTGTGCGCGACGTGCTGGGCAACGCGGCCGGCGCGGCAGCTGTGGGGGCGGCGAGCAATGCAGCCAAGGGCGGCGCCAGCCTGGCCGACCCGCTCGAGGCCGCCGGGGTGTTTCCGATCCGGATGATCCATCTGCTGCGGGTTGGACAGGAGACCGCGCAACTCGGCGCCATGGCGCTGCGCGCCGCCGATATACACGAGGAAAAGACCCGGATCGGCGTGCAGCGTCTGCTGGCGTTGCTGACGCCGGCGATCACCATCGTGATGGGGGCGGCGATCGCCGGCATCGTGACTTCGCTGTTGCTTGCGATGCTGAGTCTCAATGATCTCGCAAACGGATAGCCCTGCCGATGGATCGCCAGCGCGGCTTCACCCTGATCGAGATGATCGTCGTATTGGTGGTCCTCGGCCTGATCGGTGGCATCGTCATCGCCCGCGGTCCGTCGCGCAGCGCGACTTTGGAGGTGAAGCAAGCGGTTGGCATGGTCGCGCAGGCCATGCGCGGGGCTCGGGCCGCCGCCATCGCCGACGATCGGACGGAGACGATTGAGATCGACACGATCGGGCACACCGTCCGCGCCGGTTCGGCGAGGCCTGTGCTGTTACCGGGCGCTGTCGGGATTACCGCCGTTATGATCGCCGCGGCGGCACCCCCGGAAACCATTGTTCGGCGGCGTTATGTGGCCATCCGGTTCGCTCCTGACGGCAGTTCCTCGGGTGGTGGCGTGGTGCTGGCCGAAGGGAATGTACGAATGGCCGTGGGGGTCGACTGGCTCACCGGACGGGTGCGGTTCGCCGATGGGCTCTGAGCGCGGCTTCACCTTGCTGGAACTGATGGTGGCGTTCGTCATCGCGGGCCTGGCGCTGGGTGTGCTGGTGCATGGAGCGAGCGGCGGCCTGCGGTCCGTGGCGGTCGCCAACCGCTACCAGGAAGCGTTGGCCCGCGCGCAATCGCGCCTGGCTACGGTCGGGCACGGGCTGCCGCTGGCCCCGAGCCACGAGAGCGGCGAGGACGGGTTCGGGTTCCTTTGGACCATCGATATCACCCTGGCTGCCGCCGCCGTCCCGCTGCGCCAACCGGCCGACGCGACGCACGGTTCGGCAGGGCGGCTGGCGTTGTATTCCGTCCAGGTCGGGGAATCCTGGATTGCCGACGGCCGCCCGCGGCATGTGCGGCTGCAGACCGAACGGGTCGGCGCGCTGCCATGACCCCGGGCGTGACTCCGCGCGTGACTCCGGGGCGCGAGCATGGTTTCACGCTGCTGGAACTGCTGGTGTCGTTGGTGATCTTCGGTTTGCTACTCGCGGCACTTGGGCAAGGGACACGGTTCGCCCTGGCGGCCCGCCAGTCGCAGACGCATCAGATCGAGGTGGACGCGGACCTGGACACCGTGGACCGCACCGTGCGGCACCTGATCAACACAATGGACGCTGGGCTGACAGCGGATATGACGCCGCATTTCGTCGCGAATTCCCGCAGCATGGGCTTTACCGCGGGACTACCGGCGATGGCCTGGTACCCGACCCGGCAGGCCGATGTGATCGTCGCGGTGGATGCCGCGCACCGTCTGGTGCTGCGGTGGGCCCCGCATTACCCCGTGTTGCTCGGACCCCCGCCGTTACCGCAGGTGACTCCGCTGCTGGACGGGGTCGACCACATCGAGCTGTCGTACTGGACGGCTGGCCGAACCCGTGGCCTGTGGGTCGATCGCTGGGACGCCAAGGTGCTGCCCGAACTGGTTCGACTGCGCATTGTATTCTTCGCAAAAGATCGCCGGCATTGGCCGGACATCGTCGCAGCGACAGCGGTGAACTGAAATGCGGTTTCCGTTTCCAGAGCCAACGCGGCCCGAGCCGGCGAGGCACGACCCGGCGCAGCCAGCCGCGAGCGGGGTGGCGCATGCTCGCTGAAATCACCACCTGGTGGGTGTCGCAGATGCTCGACCTGCTGCCGATTCGGTGGCGGACGGGAGACTCCGGCCTTCGATCCGCACTGATCATTGATTGCGGCGCGGCGGAGCCACCGGTGACCGCGACCTGCTGGCGCCGCCGACGCCGCCGCGAGACCGCAGCCGGGCAGTTCCTGCTGGCGACGGACGCGGCGCCCCCGGAGTTGCGCCGGCGCTCACGGGTCCCCGTTGTGCTGCGCCTGGCCATGGTGCCGCTGGAGTGCGAAGTAACGGTGCCGCTGGCCGCTGAACCGGAAATGACGCGGGTGCTGCAGGCTGAGATCGACCGGTTGACGCCCTTCTCGCCCGCTGACGTGTACTGGACGGCTGCGGTAAGCCGGCGGGAACCGTCCCACGGGCGCCTGCGGTCGGTACTCACGCTGATCCCGCGGTCAACCCTGGAACCGCTCCTGGGTGCCCTAGAGCGGCACGGCGTGACCCCCGAGGCGCTCGAGGGCGTGCGGCCGGACGGCACGATCCGGCATATTCCATTGCGGCCGCGGCGGCGGCGCGGGCGCATCGTCCCTCTTCTCGTCGGAGGTTGCGGCGCCTTGGCGGTCGCGGGGGCGCTGGCGACCCCCTTTCTGCTGCAGGACCGCGAGGCAGGCGCCCTGCAGCGCCAGATCGCCGCACTCAAACCGAGCGTTGATCGGGTGCAGGCGCTGCGGCAGCGTGTCGTGACCCGGTCGGTGGATGTGGCCAGCGTCCTGGCGGAACAGCACCGGATCGGCGACACCATGCAGGTGTTGGCGACCCTGACCGATCTGCTGCCGGACGACACGTTCATCACGACGCTTGCCCTGCGCCAGCGCCGGCTGACGATCAGCGGCCAGTCCGCAGCGGCAGCGGGATTGATTGCGTCCCTCTCCACCGGGACGGTGATCCGCAACCCGGCCTTCGCCGCGCCGGTGGTTCGCGATCCAGCGGACCGCACCGACACGTTCTCGTTGGTCGCGGAGGTTGCTCAATGAGTCCGAACGGGGATCCGACCGGCGGCTCCGTTCGGCTGCCGTCGGGGCGGGCCGGGCAGATGCTGGCGCTCGGGGTCCTGGGCGTCGCCCTTCTCGCGTTGTGGCTTGGCGCCGGCGCACCGCTGCAGGACTGGTATGCCGACCGGGCGGAACGGCTCGATCAGCAGCGCCTGCTGGTGGCACATATGACGGAAGTGGCGGCGGCGCTGCCCGAGCTTACAGGTCAGGCTGGTGCCGGGGCGTTGGCCGTTCGGATCGACGAAACCGACGCGCTGATCGCGGCCGGACTGCAGCAGCGCCTGATGCATCTGGCGGCGGAGGCCGGCACCGAGATCGCCAGCGCCGAGACGCTGCCGCCGGAGCAAACCGCTGGGCTCAAGCGGATCCGCCTGCGCGTGGCGATGCGGGCGCCGTTGCCGCAGTTGCTGAAGCTGTTGAGGGCGATCGAGACCGACACGCCACCCCTGCTGATCGACGACCTGGATCTACGCGCCGACGCGGCCCCGGACCCTGACTCGCCGGCGCTGGAGGCTCGGTTTTCCGTCATCACCCTGCGCGCAGGCACCGCTTCCGCGGCCCCACCATGAGGCTGCGGTGGCCATTCGCGCTGGGGATGGCGGCCGCGATCACTATGGCAGGCGGCGCGCTTCTGACGGATTGGCAGCAACGCGCGCCGGATATCGCGGTGGCACGGCATTCTCCGCGAGCGGCCACCGCATCGGCCCGATACGCGCGGGACGTGGCGGCCTGGGAAAGCAGCAGCCTCGCCCGGCCACTGTTCAGTCGTCACCGTCGACCACCACAGAATGCCGGCCCGGTTGTCGCCGCGGCCAACCCGGTGATGCCGGCGCCCCGCCTGACCGGGGTGCTGGTGGGTCCGTTCGGCGCCAGCGCGGTGTTCGTGACCGGCGGGTCCGGCCGATCGGTTACCGTGCAGGAGGGCGGCCAGGTGGGGATTTATCGAATCCGCCGCATTACACCGGGGCAAGTCCTGGTCGACGGACCGGATGGCGAACGGGTACTGCGTCCCTCGTTCGGCGGCGGCACCGGCCAGCAGCCGGCGCCCGAACAGCGCGCTGAACTAGAGCGTTGCACCCTGACTGTGCAGGTTGAAAACGCTCTATTCCCTTGTTTGATCGCATGATTCACGCGCTTCGTGCGAACAGCGCGTCCTGCGGACGACGGACGCCCCCCTCGCGTTTCGTCAGCCTGGCTGACGCCAACGAAACGTCGGCCGCCCAACACGATCATGCTCTAGGCGTGCCGCAGCGTCTGGCGGAGCTGCCATGAGACGCTTCCCGCCGCGCTGGCGCCGCTGCACCTGGTTCGGCGCATTGATTCGCACCGACCTGCTGGTGATGATCACGCCGCATGTCGTTCATGACCAGCGCGATGAACGCGGAGGACCCAGCCCGGCGAGCGGACCTCGCCATAA
>JAQGHW010000132.1 GCA_028291505.1 Rhodopila sp.
TCGTCCGCGTTCCACCCTGCCAGACGATACCACTCGGCCATACCGGGCCTCACGTCCCTCAGGAACACGGCGACATCGTAGTCGGCGTGTTCCCCGGCATCACGACGCGCCCGGGAGCCGAACAGCACCGCCCGGTCGAGCGCCGGACCGTACAACTCCACCAACGCTTCGCGGAAGTGTGGATGATCGCGGGAACTCACGGAGACACCCAAATCAGGTTCCCGATTAGCTGGTGCAGCGCCACCCGCTGACTGACGATTGGAACCGACTCGCTAAACCAGACGGCGCGAGCGTCGTCGTCCTTGCGGCGCTGTCATATCTCCGCTGGCGAGCCCGCCCCGCTTCCTGGGTGCGGGCTATGCGCTCCTAAATGGCGGCATATTCCGGACTATCAGTGTCGTAGGCGGACGGCGTTAGGGCGGCGCCGCAGGTGCGAGACGAATGTAGTTGCAAATCTGTATCTATTCCCCCGACCAGGCCGCTCTGAGCCGCTGAAGCCTGCTGCGGGACCTGCGAGCCTGCTCCGCCCCCTGAAGTCGCCGCAGCTGCACCTCGTCAATTCTCGAAGCCACGGCCGGCCGATTCGCTGCCTCCCCGTTGGCGCGGGCTGCTTCGGCCTCCCACAGCGCCTTGGCCTCTTGGACGGCCAACTGCGTCGCCTGCCGAAGCCGTGCTGCCTCCGCCTCCGCAGCCTGTATGGCTTGCTGCGCCTCGGCCCGGGCCTGATCGAGCTGCACCCGTAGCGCCTCGGCCTCCGCCTCTGCCCGTGTCCGGGCCTCCCTCTCCGCCGCGGCGCGGGAGCGCTCTGCGGCCTGGCCGGCCTCCGCCTGGGCAAGGCGTACCGTCAATGCCGTGCGGGCGCGCTCGGCCGCTTCGGTCCTGCCGGTTTCCCGCACCAACTGCTCGCGAAGCGTCGCAATGGCAGAGTCGAAGGCTCTGATTGCACGGGACATATCCGCCGCACTGTTCGGCTCTTTGGTATCCTCGGCCCTCACCCATGCGACAGGGACAAGGGCGCGTACCTGTCCCTTGTTGTTCTTCTGTCGCCGCAAGCCATGCTGGCTGACGAGCTTCATTGCGGATGTCTTGCTGATGCCGCGCGATTGGCTGAGTTCAGCGAAGGTCATCCACCTGCCGTCCGCCAAGCTGTCTGCCTGCCTGTCCCCGGTCCTGTCCTGGTTGTTCATGGTGAGATGTCCCGGTCTGTGCATTTCATGCATGCATTGTGATGGATGCGCCCCAAGCAGGAGAGGGGCACGACGGCGAGGGCTGGACCCCCGGACTTCACGCTGGGCCGGGTATCAGACCCGGTATGTCAGCATGAGCAGAGGCCAAGACCGCGGCTCAGGCGGGGGCCGCGTGGCGGGGGATTGGCGGCCGAGGGCGGGCGCAGGGGTTAGTGCGAGGGATCGTCCATCCAGGCCCGCACAGCATCGTTCAACCGGCTTTGCCAGCCGGGACCAGTCTCGCGCAGGCGGTCGAGCAGGTCGGCATCCAGCCGCAACGTGACCAGTCGCTTGGGGTGCTCCAACTTCGGCCGGCCGGGACCGCGATAGGGCCGGATCACCGTCTCGCCATGGCGGATTTCGGCGTCCTCGAAGAACGCCGGCAGCAGTTCCGGTGCGTCGTCGGGATCATCCGAGAAGCTGTCGCCAAAGTGCTTCCTCGCGTCCATGGGTAAACCTCATCGATATAATCCGCCGCGAACCATCCCGCGGCGTCCAGACAATCACTACGACCCGATCACCAAGCAGGCCGGCCGTGATGAAACGCCGCTCGCCATAGTCCCGCCGTGTGTCTTCGATTTCCGCGACCGGGCCGGCGAACACGGCGCCTGCTTGCGCGAAATCAATCCCACGATCGGCCAGGACTTTCGCTCGCTTCGCCGGGTCGTAGCTGATGTCCACGCTTGATATTGTAGTTACGGAAATGCCCGGATGCAATGGCCGCGTCGTTGCCGAAACGGCCACACCAACGCGCGAGCGGCAAATTCGGTCAGCATGACGAAGCTGATCGCATCGCCATGCTCGCCGCAGCCGAAGCAGTGGAAAACGTCTTCGTAAACGTAGAAGGACGGCATTTTTTCGCCGAGGAACGGGCAGCAGCCTTTTGCGTGTCGTCCGGAGCCGTCCAGCGGGACCTTCCGGCCGATCAGCGTGGTGAGCCGGGTGCGTGCGCGCAGCTCCTCAAGGAGGGCGGTCGGAAACGCCATCATGCGACTCCTTAGCCCCAGACAGGGCACCTGAACGTGCATTTTCAGTCCGGACCTTGGAGCGGCAAGGGCTGTCCAGTGGCGCAGCGCCCGATAAACTATCACGCGCTAAATCTGGCGCCAGGAAATTAGGGTCGGGAGGCAGGACGAACTGGAGATGACCCCGCACTGTGCCAGATGCGGCGTGCCAATCGAGCGGCACCTTGTCGATCCGCTCGCTTGCGTGGACGGCCAACCGCATGATTTTGGCGACTGGAAAAAGGCGGCACTCCCGTTAAGCCGGTTCCGGGAATTCCTCGGCACGGGCGCGGGCATCGTCGGTATCGTCGCCCTGATCCCGACCTATGATCGCCCAATGCCCCCGGTGGGTGACATCGGCTCACCAACGCACCGAAACCCCAGGCTTTTCGCAACGGATTTGCCCACCGAACGGGAGAATATGTGATGGGAGAAGCAAGACGACGCATGCGCGTGGCCGCGATCGGCGCCGAGATTTCGTGGTCCGATGACCACCGCAAGGCCGCCATCCGCCAGCCGAAATTCATTACCATCGGCGAGCTGGAAGACATGGCGCGCACCGATATGGCCAACGATCCCGTCACGTTCGTTCCAGCCAAGGCTTTTGTGCTGGAACGCCAAGAACAACTCATGAGCGACGGTTCGTCCGTGCCGGTCATGGTCAAGGTTCATCCCGACCCGCGCGTCCAGAGAGTGCTCTACCAAATGCGCGAGGCGCCGTTGCTCAACGCGATGGCCGAGGTCGACGACGCGACCGAGGGCAACGCGGAAGGCGTTTTGATGCTGTCCGACAAGGTCGTCCTCCCAGGGCGCGACGTTTCAGAAACCAATTTCGGCAGTCGACGGGAGCCTGTGTCATGAGTAACCGCATGGCGGTCCTGGCCGTTGATATTGCCCCGCGCCGAGGGCGCATTCAGGCGGAGCGCCCACGAAGCGGCGGCGATCGAGGCAGGCCGGGGGCTGTTCGAGGCCAAGTCCCTGGTCGCACGTGGCAAGTGTGGGGCCATGGCTGCAGGCCAACGTCTCGATGAGCGAACGCACCGCCCGTCGATACATGCAGCTTGCGCGCGCCGATCTTGAGCACGGCAATGCCGATCACGGGCCGGTAAGGGGGGTCACCAGACGATCTGTTCAAAATCGTACGCGGCCAACGCCCCAACACGGCGGGAGGATGAAGCGGCGCCGGCGGTCGGGCAAGCCAACCTTTTTGTCCCTCGACATGCCTGCTCCCACAGGGCGAAGCTTTCGCTTGAGCGTCACCCAGCCGAGGGAACGGCCATGGATGTCGCAAGCTGGCTTCGAAACCTCGGCC
>JAQGHW010000159.1 GCA_028291505.1 Rhodopila sp.
GCGACGGGATGAATTGACGCGCGCGTCAGTGGTTCAGGGCCTGGACGATTTCCTCGGTCATCTTCTTGGCGTCACCGAACAGCATCATCGTGTTGGGGCGGAAGAAGAGGACGTTGTCTACGCCAGCATAGCCTGAGGCCATTGATCGTTTCACGAACAGCACGGTGCGGGCTTTTTCCACGTCCAGGATGGGCATGCCGTAGATGGCGGAGGATGGGTCGGTCTTTGCCGCGGGGTTGGTGACGTCGTTGGCGCCTATGACGTAGACGACGTCGGCGGTGGAGAACTCGTTGTTGATCTCTTCCAGTTCGAAGACTTCGTCGTAGGGGACGTTGGCCTCGGCGAGGAGGACGTTCATGTGGCCTGGCATGCGGCCGGCTACGGGATGGATGGCGTATTTTACTTCTACGCCTTCCTTTTTCAGGGTGTCGGCCATTTCTCGCAGGGCGTGCTGGGCCTGGGCGACCGCCATGCCGTAGCCGGGGACTATGATGACCTTGGAGGCGTTCTTCATGATGAAGGCGGCGTCCTCGGCGTTGCCGGAGCGGACGGTCTGGTCGCCGGTGGCGCCGCCCGCGGGGCCGTTTCCGCTTTCGGTGCCGAAGCCACCGAGCAGCACGTTGATGATGCTGCGGTTCATGCCTTTGCACATGATGTAGGACAGGATCGCGCCGGATGCGCCGACCAGGGAGCCGGTGATGATCAGGGCGAGGTTCTGGATGGTGAAACCGATGCCGGCGGCGGCCCAGCCGGAGTAGCTGTTCAGCATCGATACCACGACCGGCATGTCGGCGCCGCCGATGGGGATGATGATGAGGAAACCGAGCCCCAGGGCCAGGAGGGCGATGAGCCAGAACAGCACCTGGTGGCCGCCGGACGTTACGAAGCCGATGATCAGCAACAGTAGAAGGATTGCCAGGCCGAGGTTCAGCCAGTGCTGGCCGTTGAAGGTGATTGGGGCGCCCTTCATCAGGGCTTGCAATTTCGCGAAGGCGATCAGGCTGCCGGAGAAGGTGATGGCGCCGATGGCGAGACCGAGCGACATCTCGATCAGGGATTCGGGGCGGATGTTGCCGGGGACGCCGATGTTGAAGGCTTGCGGGGCGTTCAGCGCGGCGGCAGCGACGAAGACCGCGGCCAGGCCGACCAGCGAGTGGAATGCCGCAACGAGTTGGGGCAGCGCGGTCATCTGGATGCGCAGCGCGACGGCGATTCCGATGCTGCCGCCGATGAGGATGCCGAACAGGATCAGCATATAGCCCCAGCCGCTCATGCCGTGCTGCAGCAGGGTGGCGACGACGGCGATGGTCATGCCGATCATGCCGAAACGATTGCCCTGCCGCGAGGTGACCGGGGAGGAGAGGCCGCGGAGCGCCAGGATGAACAGGACGGCGGCGACGAGGTACGCGAGGGAGGTCAGGCTGGCGGACATCGTTATTGCTTCTTCTTGAACATCGAAAGCATTCGTTGCGTGACCATGAAGCCTCCGAAGATGTTTACCGATGCCAGGGTGACGGCGATGAAGCCGAACAGCATGGCCCAGTCGGAGGTGGCGAGGCCGGTGGCCAGCATGGCGCCGACGATGATGACGGAGGAGATCGCGTTGGTTACCGCCATCAGAGGTGAGTGCAGCGCCGGGGTCACGTTCCAGACGACGTAGTAGCCGACGAAGCAGGCCATCAGGAAAATGGCGAGCAGGAAGATGAATGGGTTCACCTCCGGCGCGACGGTCGTGGAGACGTTCATTGCCATCGTCCTGGCGTGGTCGGCCAGTTCCAGCGCGTTGCCGGCGAGGCGCGCGGCTTCATCCGCCAGTTGGTTCGGGTTCATCTTGGGACGGTCTCCGGACGCTCAGGCGGCCTGTTGGGGCAGGAAATTGGGGTGAACGATGGCGCCGGCCCGGGTGAGCATGACGCCTTTCACGATGTCGTCGGTCTCCGGCAGTTTTGGCGCGCTGCTGTCCTTGTCCCAGAACGTTGTCAGGAAGGTCAGCAGGTTGCGGGCGTAGAGGGACGACGAGGCAACGGGGATGCGGCCGGGCCAGTTGTTGAAGCCCAGGATGGTGACGCCGTTGGGTGTGGTGGTGCTCTGGCCGGGGACTGTGGCGGCGCAGTTGCCGCCGGCCTCGGCGGCGAGGTCAACGATGATGCTGCCGGCGCGCATGCTGTCGACCATGGGCTGGGTGACGATGACTGGGGCCTTGCGGCCCATGACCAGGGCGGTGGTGATGATGATGTCGTTCTTAGCGACCGTGGTGGCCATCAGTTCGGCTTGTTTTTGGCGGAACTGGTCGCTCATTTCTCGGGCGTAGGCACCGGTCTGGCTGGCGGATTCGGCGTCCTCCACACCGACGAAGGTGGCGCCCAGGGATTTGATTTCTTCCTTGGCGGCGGGGCGGACGTCGGTGGCGGAGACGATGGCGCCGAGGCGGCGGGCGGTGGCGATGGCCTGCAGGCCCGCGACGCCGGCGCCGATGACGAAGACCCGGGCGGGCGGGACGGTGCCGGCGGCGGTCATCATCATGGGGAAGCCGCGCTGGAAGGCGTTGGCGGATTCGATGACGGCGCGGTAACCGGCGAGGTTGGCCTGGCTGGACAGCACGTCCATCGACTGGGCTCGGGTGATGCGGGGCAGCAGCTCCATCGCGGCGGTGTCGATGCCGGCGGCGGCCAGGCTGGGGATGAGGTCGGGGTCGGCGAAGGCGCCGGCGATGCAGACGAGTAGTGCGCCGCGGGGGATCAGGGCGCGTTCCTCGGGATTGGGGGTTTGGACGGCGAAGACGATGCCGGCGCCGTTGAGGGTGGCGGCTGGGTCGGGGGCGATTTCAGCCCCGGCGGCGGCGAACTCGGTGTCGGAGATGGAGGCGGAGGCCCCTGCCCCGGATTCGACCGCGACGGTCAGGCCGAGGGCGACCAGCTTTTTGATCGTGTCCGGGGTGGCGGCCACGCGGGTTTCGGCGGGTCGCCGTTCCTTCAGCACCGCAAGGCGCATGCTTCTGATCCTTCACGCACGGGGAATCGCTTGCGGCGGACGTGCCTGTTTCCCCCAGGTTTTCGTGGTCTGAATGCACGGTGGGGGCGGCATGTGCAAGAGGGGGACGGTTGTGGCGGGTTGGGTTAGGCGCGCCGGTTCCTTGGGCCGCGCGCCTAGTATCGCGCATCATAGAAGCGCGATACGTCGGTTTTGGTTTGAAGTCGCCGATTCACGCGGCGAATCGCGGTCGCGTCGCGACTCACGCTTCTCTGCGATCGGGTACTAGAAAGGCTGCGAACCGATGACCGTGGTTCGATGCATCAGGCGGCGCTGGGGAAGCTGGTAGTCGCAGATCGCGAGGTGCATGGCGGTTGCGTTGTCCCACATCAGCAGGTCGTTGACCTGCCATTTGTGGCGGTACTGGAATTCCGGTTTGATGCAGTGGTCGTGCAATTCCTCGATTATGGGGCGGGCTTCGTCGTCGGGGACGCCTTCGATGCCGATGCATTCCCCCTTCGTGACGTAGAGGGATTTTCGGCCGGTGAATGGATGGGTGCGGACGATCGGGTGGGCGATGTCGGGGGTTTCCGCCAATTGCGCGGCGGTTAGTTTGGGACGCGGGCTGTTCTCGACGCGCATCCGTTCGGAATAGCGGTGGATCGCCTTGCGGCCGGCCAGCCAGGTTTGCATCGTTCGCGGCAGGGTCTGATAGGCTTGGATGGTGTTGACGAAGATTGTGTTACCCAGGGTTTCGCCGTTCTGTTCGGGGACCTCGATCGCGTATAGCAGCGAACAGCGACTTGGATGCTTCCGGTAGGATACGTCGCTGTGCCAGGTGAAGCCGGCGTCGGCGAGGCCGATATTTTCGCCCATTTCGTTGCGGATGTTGGAGACCAGGAGGATTTCCGGGTCGTCCGGGAGCAGGTATTTCTTGACGATGTGGATTTCCAGCTTGCCGAACCGGCGGCTGAAGGCGATCTGGCGCTCGCTTGAGAGGTGCTGGTTGCGAAACACTACGACTATGTTGTCGTGGAAGGCGTCCTCGATTTCCTGGAATGTTGCGGCGTCGATGTCGTTGGAGAGATCGATTACGATCTCCGCGCCGAGGGCTGCACCGCTGGGAAGCGTTGAAAGGGCCATTTGTTTCCCCCTGTTGGTTTGTTGTTGGGGTCGTGTTCGGGAGGGTAGCGTAGCGGAGGCCCTATCTGTTGGCCAGAAAGCTGGCGCCACGCGGCGTCATCTCGCCATTCAACGCCGGTGGGGCTGTCCGGTTTGGGATTCTCAACACTGAGAAGGTCGAGGGCCACGGAGGGCCGCGGAGGAGCGGAGTCGTATCGGCCGATGAAGCGCTACGGGCGATTTTGGGGACTATGGCATGACTTGGCTATGGGAACGTCGTGGGACTGGGGCGTTCGAGCTTCGGCGTTTTTTTCGGAGAAAGAATGAGGACCACGAAGCGCCACGGAGGAAGAATATTGGCGCTTCGCGCGGCGTGGTTTCGGGCGGCGGTGCGTTGGTTGGGGGCGATGATTTTTGGTGTGTGTGGCGATCAGCTTCGGCCGGCGGTCCAGGCGCCGTCTATTGGGAGGGCGGCGCCGTTGATGTCCTCGGCGTGGGGGCCGCATAGGAATGCGATCAGGCCGGCGACGTTGTCGTCCTTGACGAATTTGCGGGATGGCTGGCGGACGGCCAGGAAGCTTTCCTCGGCTTGCTCGAAGCTGGTGCCGTCACGCTGCATCTCCTGGCGCAGGCGCCAGTCGATGGCGGGAGTCAGGACGGTGCCGGGGCAGATGGCGTTGCAGGTGATGCCGGTGCGGGCTGTTTCCAGCGCGACGGCTCGGGTCAGGCCGATCAGCGCGGTCTTGGTGGTGATGTAGTCGATACGGTTGACGGTGGCGAACATGCCGTAGATCGATGCCATGTTGATGATGCGGCCCCAGTTGTTCTGCTTCATGCCGGGCAGTGCGAGGCGGATGGTGTGGAAAGGTGCGGAGAGGTTGACCGCCAGGGCTTCGTCCCAGTGTTCGGGGGCGAAGTTCTCGACGGCGCCGAAGTAGCGGACGACGGCGTTGTTGACCAGGATGTCCAGGGTGCCGTGTTCTTCCCGGGTGGTGGCGATCAGGTCGGCGATCTGGGCGGGTTGGCGCAGGTCGGCGCTGTGGTATCTGGCGCGGACGCCGAGATTTCGTAGTTCGGACAAGCGGGTTTCGATGATTTCCGGGGTGGCGAAGCCGTTCAGGGTGATGTCGCAGCCTTGTTCGGCTAGTGCTTTCGCGGTGGCGAACCCGATGCCACCGAGCGAGCCGGTGATCAGGGCGGATTTTTTGGCTAGCGTCATTTTGATTTCCTCCGTTGGGCTGGGCGTAGAGGTCTTTTGACACGGCACGGTGCGCGCGCCAAAGTCGTGGTTGGAGGCGTGCAATGAACAATATCAGCCGGAATACTGTCGGCCGAGCCTGGCCTACCGATGCGGACGGCAAGGTGCCTTACTGG
This sequence comes from Rhodopila sp., assembly GCA_028291505.1. Taxonomy (GTDB): domain Bacteria; phylum Pseudomonadota; class Alphaproteobacteria; order Acetobacterales; family Acetobacteraceae; genus Rhodopila. The sequence continues at coordinate 5,467 of JAQGHW010000159.1, forward strand.
GTTTATTCTGATCCTGATGTCTATGCGGCGGAGCTGGAGCGGATCTGGTACGGCCCGCACTGGCTGTTCTGCGCGCTGGAAGCGGAGATCCCTGAAGTTGGCGACTTCAAGACCACCACGTTGGGCGAGCGCGCGGTGGTCGTGGTCCGCAGCGGGCCGGGTGAGGTCAGCGTCGTCGAGAATCGCTGTGCCCATCGCGGGGTGAAGTTCTGCCAGGCCAGGAAGGGGCACGTGAAAGACCTGCTCTGCCCTTACCACCAGTGGAACTACAGCCTGCGCGGGGACCTGCAAAGCGCGGCGTTCCGGCGAGGGGTGCGTGGGCAGGGCGGCATGCCGGCCGACTTCGATCCGAAGGAACACAATCTGCGCAAGCTGCGGGTGGAGGTTGTCAACGGCCTGGTGTGGGCGACATTCTCCGACGATACGCCACCGTTCCGGGATTATCTGGGGGAGCGGTTCTGGCAGCATTACACCCGGGTTTATGACGGACGAAAACTG
>JAQGHW010000177.1 GCA_028291505.1 Rhodopila sp.
CGCTGCTGCCGGAGACCTTGGTGCGACACCCCGGGGCGGAACCTCCATGACCCTCTTGCCGAAGGTATGGACACACGATCACGCCGCCAGTGGCAGCGGAACCGGCCGTCCGGCTTTTGTAGTGCCAGCTATAGCGTCGCCAGCTTGCTCCGCGATGCCATCGCGATAACGTGGTGCCCGCAAGATTTGACAGGAGGCAGCGATGGCGAAGGCTCATTGGGTTCCGGCAACAACCCGCCCGGTGATCATGGGCACGCGCTACATGGTTTCGGCCGGTCATTATCTCGCTGCGGCGGCAGGAGTCAGAATCCTGGAGAAAGGCGGCAACGCCTTCGACGCCGGTGTCGCGGCGGCGCTATGCATCAACGTGCTGCAAGCCGACCTGACAAACATCGGCGGCGTCGCGCCCGCCTGCCTCTATCGCGCCGATACCGGCGTTGTGGAGACCGTCAGCGGGCTTGGCTGGTGGCCGGCGGCGACCGACCCGGACTTCTTCCGATCTCGGCATGGCGGGCGCATCCCCCGTGGCATCAACCGGTGCGTTATGCCGGCGGCCATCGACTCGTGGCTGACGATCCTCAGCCGGCACGGAACGATGCGCTTCGCCGAGGTGGCGGAAGCCGCGATCGACCTCGCCGAGAACGGATTTCCCGTCCATTCGGTCATGTACGAGACGTTTTCCGGCGGCGGTGCTCTCAAGGCAATGCGGACCTGGCCCTCAACGCGCGCCATCTTCCTTGATGAGGCGGGGGCTCCGCCGGCCGTGGGCACCGTACTGCGGCAGACCGACCTCGCGCGGACGCTGCGGCGCCTGGCTGCCGCCGAAACCGGCGCTTCCGGCCGGGAAGCCGGGATCGCCGCCGCGCGTGAACTGTTCTATCGCGGTGACGTCGCCGAACAGATCGCCCGTTTCATGGCCCGGGAAGGCGGCTGGGTCACGCGCGCCGACCTGGCCGAATTCGCGGTGGACGTGGAACCCGCGCTGTCGGTGAACTACCGCGGCTACGACGTATACTCCTGCGGCCCCTGGTGCCAGGGGCCGGTCGTGCTGATGGCGCTGAACATCCTGGAGGGCTACGACCTCGCTCGTCTTGGGCCCGGCAGCACCGAGCTGTATCACCTGATCCTTGAGGCGCTGAAAGCAGCGTTCGCCGACCGGGACCGGTATTTCGGCGATCCGAAATACGTGCGCGTGCCAATGGACGGGCTGCTATCCAAGGCATTTGCGGCGGAGTGGCGCGAACGGATCGATACCAGACGAGCGGCGCCAGGCATGCCGGAGCCGAACAACGCATGGCGGTTTTCGGCGCAGGAACCGCTTCCGTCGAACTGGCGGTTTCCCGAGCCGACGCTGGGTTCGGTTGAACCCGACACGAGTTACCTGTGCGTCGTGGACGCGGCCGGGAACGCGTTCTCGGCGACGCCGAGCGACGGCGCGACCTCGGCCCCGATCGTGCCGGGGCTTGGCTTCATGGTGTCCAGCCGCGGCATGCAATCCTGGCTCGACCCCGACCATCCCAGCGCCATCGCGCCACGGAAGCGACCGCGGCTGACGCCCAGCCCGGGCATGGTGCTGAAGGACGGGAAGCTGGTGATGCCCTACGGCAGCCCGGGCAACGACGTGCAGCCGCAGGCGATGGTGCAGTTCCTGGTCAACGTGATCGACTTCGGCATGGACGTGCAGGCGGCGATCGAGGCACCCCGCGCCGCAACTTACAGCTTCCCGCGCTCCTCTGACCCGCACCCCTATTCGCCGGGCGCCGCGAACGTCGAGGGGCGCGTGTCGCCGGCGGTGATCAAAGGCTTGGCGGAGTTGGGCCATGACGTGACCCCCTGGCCAGAGTGGACCGGTTCGGCCGGATCGATCGGTGCGGTGAAGGTCGATCACACCACCGGTGTCCGCCATGGCGGGGCCGACCCGCGCCGGGTGGCGTACGCTATCGGCCGATGACCATTCGCGGAGGCAGCGGCGGAGGCTTGCAGTTCGCAACAGGCAGTCCGGTGGACGTGCATTACGAAGTGTGGCCTCATCGGCTAATGCCAGCAGGAGCCAATGCTAGCAGGAGAACACGATGAGCACCGAGGTTGAGTGGGCACGTCTGACAGGTCCAGAGATCCGAGCCATCGCCGCCCGGCCTGATGCCCTTGCCGTTCTGCCGATCGGGTCGCTGGAACAGCACGGTCCGCACTTGCCCGTCATCACCGACACAGCGAGTGCCAGCGCCGCGGCCATTCGTGCGGCGAGATTGGTCGTGGACGAGCTCCCCGTCCTGGTTTTGCCCGGGCTTTGGACCGGGATGAGCGAACATCATCTTCCGTTTGGCGGCACGATCAGCCTCAATTTCAACGAACTGCGCGGGGTATTGAGCGGCGTGGTCCGCTCGCTGAGAGCGCTCGGGTTTGCGCGCTTGCTGGTGGTCAATGGCCATGGCGGAAACGTCGAACCATTGGCCGTGGCGGCGCGGGAGTTGGCGCACGAGTACGGCTTGCCGGTGATCGCCTGCACACCATGGTATCTAACACGCGAGCGGGTGGCGGAAATCGCTGAGACGGCGGAAACGCCTGCCCATGCCTGCGAAGGCGAAACCTCGGTCATGTTGGCCATTGCCCCCGACCTGGTCCGGACCGACCGGTTTGAAGATGCGGTGCGCCAGCGTCCCGATCCGGTCCCGACCTATGTCGGGTTCAGCCGGTTCTGGAGCTTCTCCGAGCGGGCGCCGGTGACCGGCGTTCGCGGCGACCCACGTTCGGCGACGGCGCAAAAGGGTGAACGCTTCCTTGATGTTCAGGCGGAAGCCCTGGCTGCCGCCATGCGTGACAGGCCGATGTGGCGTAAACCCGATCCAGTCTGGTCGACAGGACGCGGGCAGGGAAACACGGCTGGGCACGCCGAGGGCTGAGACACCCCAAAGTTTGAATCACCATGAGAAGGGGAGCGCGAGACGGTCGAGCCCCCGTTCGGCACGATCAAGCAATGGATGAACCTGGGCGCATTCCTGATGCGAGGGCTGGAGAAGGTCCGGGCTAAGTTCAGTCTGACCGCGCTCGCCTATCAGGAGAGAGTCCAAAATCTCGTGGGGAAGGAGCCGGTACCTCAGCGCCATCCGGTTGATCCCACTCTCCCCGCGCTCCGCCGGATCAGCCGATCTGATCAATGGCGAGCAGACCCCCAGGTTTTGGACGGTCCCTCAGTTCCCAGAGCCATGCATCGTCCTCCTGCGCCACTCATTCATGGAACATAGACGCGAACCACTGAGTTCGGCGACGCTTCGTCCTGAAGCTTATCCACAGGACATTTTGTCATGTGAAGCTCGACAAAGTGTCGTTTGTGCTGCTCTCCCCCAGTGCTCAATGTTGGGGGAGGCGTTTAGGTCTCGTAATGCCTGAATGCCCCTGGCAGATGGCTTAGACAGCCACCCAGGGTGAGCTGCGTCCTAGAATTAGCAATGACGGAAGGATCGGATCATGCCGCTTGATATTGTCGCGTCCCGCCATACGACGACAGCGGAACTGCACTATCTGATACGCACCGCGGAGAAGCCGGCGCGCTATGTCATGGAACCGCCCCCGGGCGTGCCATCCTGGAACGGCGTGGATGATCCTCGTCAAGTCGTGATCGAGGATGCGCGTGGCCGTGAATCGGAGTTCAATCTGGACCGCAATGGCTTCGCTCTGCTCAAAGCGGCGAGCCAGGTCCGGGATTTCTACGACCCTGACGAGATCAAGTCCGTCTATTATCCGGAGGTCGAACGCTTGCTCCGCGATACGCTCGGGGCGTCGCGAGTCGCCGTGTTCGACCACAATGTGCGCAACGCCGGACGAGATGGCCTCGCCCAGCCCTCGCGACGGGTGCATAATGACCATACCGTCGCCTCGGCGCCGCGGCGAGTGCGCGATCATCTCGGTGCGGATGCGGAGGAACTACTCAAGAACCGCTTCGGTATCGTCAACGTCTGGCGGCCAGTCCGGGGGCCTGTCCTGGACTCGCCGCTCGCGTTGTGTGACGCGCGAAGCTTCACTGATGAGGACCTGATAGCCAGCGATCTGGTCTATCCGCATGTTCGGGGTGAGACCTCATCGGTTGAGTTCAAGCCCGGACACCGCTGGTACTACTTCTCCGAACAGCAACCAGACGAAGTTCTTTTGATTCGCGTTCACGACAGCGCGAATGATGGACGGGCCAGACTGTCGTTCCACACTTCGTTCGACAATCCCCTGGCACCGCCCGATGCGCCGCCAAGGGAAAGCATCGAGGTTCGTGCTATGGTTTTCTTCCCGCCGAGTGACTAAACGATTACCCGTCCGGCGGGCCGCCACCAAGATCGTGGGCGGTCGCCGACGGGACCAACACCAACGCCTCGTTCGGTGGCAGCGCGGCTGTGGTGACCGGTTGGCCCGGGACAATGGCGGCACGAATGACTCGAGCGCCGTCAGTGTCTGAAACGACATGGTCTAGCTCGGCAACGCAAACGGCGCAGAATCAGCGAAGCGACGGACGACATTCGCTGTCAGTTGGCCGAGCGGACTGTTGCCGCCGTCTACCATGAGGCTGCCTGCGTAGGTCATCGAGCCGACCGAGAATACCGCGCCGCCGGCGGCGGTCTCGAAGAACGTCATATCAGCACAAGACCAGTCCTCCTGCGGCAGCGGATGGCGATGCACCAGCATATCTTCATTCACCCAGCCGTAGTCGGGATGGATGACGATGCCCTTGGCAACGACAAGAGCGTGCGGCGGTGTGCCATATTTCAGATTGACGCTGTCAAGCTCGAAGCCCGCCGCGCCGCCACCCATATAACCCGTATCGCCGAAGGGCTGGCCAACGCCCACGTCCAGGCCCGTGGTCATGAAGGCGGCACGCGGATCGTTTATGCCTTCGACGAAACGATAGGGAAAGCCGAGGTGGCGCCCCTGGGTCGAGAAGCTGATGCCGACGAGTTTGTGGCTGGACCGGCCGATACGCCGCCACAGACCGCCATACCCGCCACCAAATGCATGGTAGCTCTCGCCCGGCATCGTCTCCCACACGCGGATGCCGCCCTCGGTTCGGCGGATTTCGAGTGTGTCCGGCTGATCGGCCGACGGTTCGGCGCGCCAGTAGAAGCCGTTGCCGCCAAGGTACATCAGGCGGCCACCCTGGCCTAGAAAGTCCTCGAACGCCTGCATCATGCGGTCCGAGTGGTATTCCGGATGCTGCCCCGCGATGACGACGCGATAGGGGGCCAATGCGTCCACACCCTCCGCATGCAGGTCGTGATCAGTCATGACGTCGTGCGTGGCGCCAATGCTGGACAGCCACATGTCGATATAATTGTCGGCCACCCAGCGCGCTGTGCCGGATCCATTTTCCGCCGGGTCCATCAGCGAGAACTGCCGCGGCCTGGTGTCCAGCATCGGTCGAAACTGCGTGACCAGCGACACGCCGGAGCCATCGCTGTGCAGGTTGTAGCAGGACAGCCCGAACTGCGGGTTCATGTCGGGCGTCTCGGGCAGCGCGCCCCATGCGGCGGCGCGCTCGGCGATCTCGGCGCCGCGGCCTGGACGGACGTAGCACCCGTAGACCTGGTAACTGAATGTCGGCACCAGCAGCACGATGTCGGACTGCGGCCGGGCAGGCCGCACGATAAAGGGAATGTAGTCTTCCCCTGCGTCGTTCTTGATGTGCGCTGCGTAAAAGCCGCTGGGCCAGTCCGGCGGGACAGTCAGGCAGGCGGTCTCGGACCACCCGAGCGGGCCCTGGTCGTCGTCGTGGAAATGGATGGCGCTATACTGGGTGGGATCGGTCTTCCAGTCGTGCACGACCCCGGTCCAGTTCGACCCGGTCATGGCTCTGGTGGGCAGGTTCACGAGGCGCGCATGGGCCGCGTGGGGGCCGGTGTCGGCGGCGGTCTGGGTCGGAATGCCGATGGAGAAGTCCC
>JAQGHW010000215.1 GCA_028291505.1 Rhodopila sp.
AACTCCGATTGGTTACACTCTGTCATAGCGAAGGCCGCCTCTCTTTGGCTGTAACTGCTTGTTGGGAAACTCAGTTATGCCATGAAAGACGGCCTTTTGCCTACTCCCTGTGAGAAATCCGGGCTAATTGCCAATGCTTTTCAAGGAGATTCTGTATGTCACATCATTTCGATACCAAACTGGCGAAGGAAGATCCGAGCCTCACCCTCTGCGACTTTTATTTATTTGACGGCCCCTCGGGCAAGACGGTAATGGCGATGACCGTGAATCCGGATGTGGGATTATCGGCTCCGGATACGCTTCATCCAGAAGGGCTCTACGCGTTCCGGTTCGACCTGAAGGGAGATGCGAGGGAAGAGGTTACGTTCAAGTTCAGGTTTGGTGAACCACGACACGGAGATGGCGGTGAGCATACTCACATTCAGCCGTTTGTGGTCCGGAAGGCGACCGGTGACGATGCTCTTCGTGGTGACGCCGGAGAGAGTCTGGTTGAGGGTGAAACCGGTTCGGTCGCGAATAATTCGGGTCTTCGTGCGTATGTTGGGATTGCTCCAGAGCTATTTGCGGCAAATGCTGGATTCAGCACATTTATGACTGCTTTCTATAAGGACCAGCGCTACGATGGGGACGCCTTTCTGCATCAGCAGAACCCCTTTGCGAGGCGGAATGTTACGGCGATTGTGCTGGAGGTGCCGAGCGAACTGATTGGGAAGGGAAAAATCAACGCATGGGCGACGATCTCCCTCGTTGGCCATGCGCCGGAGGTACAAGTTTCGCGTTGGGGCCTGCCTATGGTTACGCATCTCTTCCTGAACGACCCGAGCGATCAAGAGGTGAAAGAACAATTCAATGCGTCGGTTCCGTCTGAAGATCTGGAGCGCTTCGCGAAGTCGATCGCGGATTTTGCGGAGAAGATGACGACCTATGCCGGTTCGGCGGCGGACCCGGGTGAATACGGGAAGCTGATCGCTGCACGGCTTTGTCCCAACACGTTGCCTTACGAGCTTGGAACGTCCGCCGCATTTGAGGTGGCCAGCTTCAATGGACGCGCGCTCGGCGACGATGTGATGGATGTGATGTTGACGTTGGCGGCCAACACGCCAATTGTCGATGGACTTGCTCCCGACCGCGGGCGCATTCGCAAGGATTTCCCGTATTATGGAGCGCCGTATACGGCGGAGGAGCAGGTCGGGGTGACGCCGATGCCGCGCCCGGCTAAGAAGTAGGCGGGAAGCGACGCTTGAGAATCATGTTGGGGATCAGGGCGCTTCCGTGGGCAGCTGGTATTCGAGATTGTAGCTGTGCTTGCCTTCGGCGATGATTCGGGAGCCAGGGAGGGGGCGCGGGGAGGGAACGGCCCGGGCATCAGTCGGTGCCAAATCGCCAAGTCACTTATCGTAGTCGGATAGGTCCTCAAAAGTCGGCTTGTCACCACTGATCCGTCACAAGGTCGAGAAACGCGCTCTCGGCCGAATAGCCCCACGCTGGCCCCAAGTCCCCTTCTGAGAGATCTCGCCGAATTGCTGGAAGAAGCGCGGCTGCGTCCGCGGATCGCCGGGTTTCGGGCCTCACCCCAAACCGTGAAGCCGAAGAATCCTGGTTCCGAACCTCCGATTGGCCGGTCCCCGCTGTAGAATCTCTCATTACGGTTATGCGCGACGCGGAGAAAGATCGGCTGGCGATAGCCGTCGCAGATCGGCACTCCGAGTTTCAAGAGGCACTCGCCGGAAATCGAAGGAAGTACCCGACCCGTGAGTTCCGGCTGTTTTCCGAAGCCGTCCGGCGCTATGTCGCGAAGACTGGAACCGACGAGATGATGCATCGCGGCGCGGTCGGTCCCGTTTATGGACTCGTCGATTATCTCCAGACCGAACGAAGGCGGGTACCCGACGAAGTACCTGCCGAGGCCGATAGATTGGAGTGCCTGTTTTTTCCCGGCTGCGATCCGCAGTTCGACGGCGATAAACCTCCTGGTCTTTGAGGACGCCTGTCCCGTGTTTGACCAAACCCGCTTCCACGTTTGCCATCTCGGATTGCTGCTGGGAAGGGCTGTTCCCGACAGAGATCGGACTACCACGATTCGCCCGAGGAATGCGACGCTTAGGAGCACATTGAGGATGCGCCGCGATCCAGGCTTAGTCTTCCCTTGCTAAGTTGCGTGCCGAATCGCTTACGATATCTACCATGCAATCGATAGAACGACTTGAGCTCAGTCGTTGGTGGCGGGTGGCGGGCGGATTGTCGATGAACCTCGCTTTAGGAACGCTATATGGGTGGAGCGTATTTGTGGCGCCGCTTGAACAACGGTTCGGATGGAAGCGGGCGGATACGTCCATGGTATTCACGATCGCGGTGATCGTGTTTGCCCTCAGTTTCGTCCTGGCCGGCAGGATTCAGGATAAGTTCGGGCCGCTGCCGTGCTCGCTGGCAGGCGGGATCCTGGTGAGCCTTGGATTCTACTTGTGCTCATATACGACGAGCCTCAACTACCTTTATGTCTGCTTCGGGGTGATCGGCGGGCTGGGGAACGGGTTCGGCTACGCGGCGCCCATTCCGGTGATGGCCAAGTGGTTTCCAGATAAACGCGGGCTGGCGGTAGGTTTGGCGGTGGGCGGTTACGGCGCTGGATCGGCCATCTTCGGTCCGCTGGCACAATTGAAACTGATTCCGTCCTACGGGCTGCCGGCGACGTTTCGGATTCTAGCGGTAATTTTCCTCGTGATGACGATGGTAGGGGCGGTGCTTCTGCGGAACCCGCCAGCTGGATACAGGCCCAACGGATGGACGCCGCCCGATGCCAACCGCGCGATATCGGCACGTGACTTCACGCCTGGAGAAATGCTGCAGACTGGCACCTTTTACCTCATGTGGGTGGGGTATGCGCTCGGCTGCTCGGCAGGACTCATGGTGGTCAGCCAACTGGTGCCGTTCGCCAAGAGTGTGGGAATTGCAGCAGCGGCGCTTTCAACAATGACGCTGGTGGTGGGTGCGTTGGGAAACGCGTCCGGCCGGATTTTGTCGGGCTGGATGTCGGATCGATTGGGACGTATCAACGTATTGCGGATGATGATCGGGATCAGCGTAGTTGCGATGCCCGCCTTGTACCTAGCTGGGAGCAACGTAGCGTTATTGTACGCGGCGGTGTTCGTCGTCTACTGGTGTTACGGAACGCAACTCTCAGTAAACGGGGTGGCCGCCTCAGACTTCTGGGGCACAAAGAACGCGGGCGTTAACTACGGGTTTCTGTTTACCGCATGGGGTGTCGCAGGAATCATCGGGCCGCGCATCGGTGGCGTGCTATATGACCGCTATCACAACTACCAGGCAGCCTTTTACACTGGCGCGGTACTGGCGGGGGTAGCGCTGCTGTGCGAACTTGGCGCACGCCGGCCAGTTGTAACTGCAGCGGATAGGATTGACGCGCCGACTCATTCGGCTATATAGAAGACGGGCAGGACGGCGGGGGAACCGCCGGATCCGTGCCTCAGATGAAAAACAAAGGCCGGCTACAGGTGGGCGCCGACGCCGATATCAACGTCTTCGCCCCGGAAACGATTCGCGACCGATCCACTTATGCGAAAGGGAAGGGCAGCTTCAGAGGCGTACGATAGTTGCTCGTGAATGGAACGTTCGTGGTTCGAGACGGCAAACCCATGGACGGTGTCACGCCGGGTAAAGCGATCCGCGCGCCGTTGCCGCATTAGAGAATTGAGCACCGCTTCCCTCTGCCTTGCTGGTTCCGCTACTGGCATTTGTTTTTGCACGCGGACTGGACGACCATCTGCAGGATTGTCTGGAACTCTTCCGCGTCAACGTAATCTTCCGAGCGGACCTCGTCGAGGTCCACTTTGTGAACCACGACCATATCTCGGGCCGGAAGAACCGTAATGTACTGGCCACCCATGCCCATCGCCGTGTAGGCACCGTAAAAATCGCCGGTTGATACGCCCTGCGAGAGTTTGGGCGTGTCCCAGACCCACCACATCGCGCCAAAGCCCCAGCGGGCCGGTCCAATCTGGTTCTGGATCGCGAAGCCCCGGGGATAGAGATCGGCTGCGCGTGTCATCAATGTGGTTTGGTATGCGACCCAGTTGGGATTCACCAACTCGCTATCGCCCCACTTGCCGCGATTCAGCATTAGAAGCCCGATCCGCGCCATGTCTCGCGTGGAGAGGTACATGTGATACTCCGGGTGCACCGACGCAGGCATTACCTGAACCTTCTTCTGCCGCTGGCGATCGAAATCCTGCATGCCGATGGGGCGAGCGAGGTCGGCCTCCAACGCATCGTAGATGTTTTTGCCGGTCATCTTTTCGAATGCGGTTCCAGCGGCGTTGAAGTCCCAATTGTTGTAGCAGAAAAAAGTCCCGGGATACTGCGATCCGCGAACCGGGCACAGTTCCGTTGGATCCGTATCGCCGTCCGGATGGAAAACTCCCGATCGCGCCTCCAGCAACATCCCCACACGGGCTGCCTCTTCCATGGGCAAGAACTTCTGCACGTCCTCCAGGCCGGCTTCCTTGAGGGTCTTGCGCAAGTCGATGGTTCCATCGACTACATACTTGCCGTACAGGATTCCGAGAACGCTCTTGCGAGCGGAGGCGAGCACGCTCACGTGCGTGACATCGCCGTACTGGAAAAGCACGCGCCCGCCGACCGACACCATCATCGCGGTGGTGCGATGCGTCTTGAGCCACGAGCGCAGGATTTCGAGCCTTGCCGAGGAGTACCCCGCGGACTCCGGCTTCGCGATCACTTCCCAATCGGCAGCAGGAAATACCGGCTTCTGCGTATCGGCCAAGAGGTTGGGTAACAGTATGAATCGCGCACACAGACAAAGAGCAAGTTTGCGGCAGAGCATACCAGATGGTAGCTCGCAGATTCCTAGCTTGCGATCGGAACAATCACTTCGTGACGCGGTCCCCACTACTACGATCCACCCACGACGTTACTGCAGTAAACACAATCCGCCAGAAAGGAACAACATGTTGAATCAACCGACGATCGAAAAACTACACACCCTGAAACTGCACGGAATGGCCGACGCCTTCCGTTCGCAGATCGAGACCACCGATGCCAGCCAACTCGGCTTCGAGGAGCGCTTTGCGATGCTCGTCGATCAGCAATGGCTTTGGAAAGAGAATCCCGCGCTCGCGCGACGTTTGCAATCCGCCAGGCTGAAAGAGCGCGGCGTGATCGAAGACATCGATTACCAGCATCCGCGCGGGCTAGACCGCAAACTCCTACGCACGCTATCGGCCAGTGAATGGGTGCGGCAGAATCAGAATGTTCTGTTCATCGGGCCAACCGGCATCGGCAAAAGCTGGTTGGCCTGCGCTCTGGCCCAGAAAGCCTGCCGCGACGGTTTCTCGGTCATACATAAGCGGACCACCGAACTGTTCCGCGAGTTGGCCGTGGCGCATGTGGACGGCAGCATCGGAAGAGTGCTGCTCAAGCTTTCCCGCGTCGATGTCCTGGTGCTCGATGACTTCGCCATGGCTCCGCTGAAAGACAGCGAGCGCCGTGACTTTCTGGAAATCTGCGACGACCGCTACCAGCGGCGATCCATCATTCTTACTTCTCAAGTGCCCATTGCGCACTGGCACGAACAGATCGGCGATCCCACCGTCGCCGACAGCATTCTTGATCGGCTGGTTCACAATGCCTTTCGCATCGAACTCAGCGGTGAATCGATGCGCAAGAAACGTGCAAGGAAACCGGATGAGGCGGCATCGTGAACCCGGTCTCTCCAGCACGGAGTGCGCCAAGGGGACTCAAACGCCCCCGTGCCCCACACCCATTCCCCGCTGAAAACCGAAAATCATTGACTCATGTGAATACTCTCAGGCATCATGCGATTACCAGCGTCGCTGCGCTCCGACTTTATTCACATCGCGTCGGAACAGACCATTCACATCGTCGGAATCCGCATGCAGAACTGCGAATAGTTCCTGCTTAATGCCTTGGGGGACAGGTTGCTCCGTCGCAGCGGCAACCGCGTTCGCCGGCGAGAGGTCGTCCCCTAAATCCTGACTTTCGTGATCGTTTTCGTTCATTTTCCATGTCTCGCTGCGGAACTGATGATCAGCTTATCAGTAGCGCTATGGGCGGCATCCGGAGATGGAGCTGCCGGGGAATTGCAACTCTCCGAATGCACTCTTGCCTAGTGACTATTTGCTAACACGATGCGATCGTGAGTGAAGAGTCCAGCTGGAAAAAGAACATCGAAGCGCTTCAGACTGCGCCGGATGTCATTATTGGTTTCCGAGAGAGTGAAGGTACTCATTCTCGGTACGGATATCCGCAGACCCATGACCGGGGCGCGCTCGTTACAAATCGGCATCGCGTCAGTGACGCCTTACGCAGATGCTTGGCGACGCAATCGACGGATCAAAGGGCGTTTGAACTAACCCGCTCGCGCGGGGGACGCTACGCGTCGTCGATCCCTGCAGCTTTCTCTACGGCGATAGTGTGTGGGTCACAAGGAGGTCCCTGTGACCCATCTTCGAAACATGATGCTGGACGAACTCCAGCGTCGCAATTACGCGCAGAATACCGTACGAAGCTACATCAGCGCCGTGGAGGAGTTCGCGTCATACTTCCGGAAGCGCCCCGACCAGCTTGGGCCGGAGAACATCCGAGCGTACCAGGTCCATCTTTTTCGCGACCGCAAACTGTCCCCCGGCACCGTCGAGCAGCGCGGTGCGGCGTTGCGCTTCTTCTTCGTGAAGACTCTGCGACGGCCGTACCTGCCGGACCATATCCCTTTCCCGAAGCGCCAGCGCCGGCTGCCAACCGTTCTTAGTCAGGACGAAGTCACGCGGCTGATCGACGCAGCCAGCAACCTGATGCACCGAACCATCCTCATGACCCTCTACTCGACGGGTCTGCGGAGAGCCGAATTGTGCGCCCTAAATGTCGCGGACATCGACAGCGAGCGAATGGTGATCCACGTCCGGCACGGAAAGGGCGGCCGGGACCGGGACGTCCTTCTCAGTCCGAAATTGCTGGAAACGTTGCGTGAGTATTGGCGGTGGATAAAGCCGAAGACGTACTTGTTCCCCGGGATGGTGAACAACTGGCGCGCCGACGTCCCGATCAACCACAAGGTCGTATGGGTGGCGGTGAAAGAAGCCGCCGAGCGCGCTAGAATCACAAAACGCGTTTCGCCCCATACGCTCCGACACAGCTTCGCAACACATATGCTGGAAGCCGGCGCCGACCTTCGGACCATTCAGGTCCTCCTGGGGCACGCGAAACTTGCGGACACAACGGTGTACCTTCATCTCTCGCGCCGTCATCTGCAGGCGGTCAGCAGCCCTCTGGAATCTGTCAATCTCTCCAAGCCGGACCAGGTAAAGCGCTCGCGAAAGAGGGTCAGGAAATGAACCGGCCACCTCTCGAGGTCGCCGACATCATTCGGGCGGCTGGCGACGGCTTCATCGGCCGGAACGAACGCCATCTGGCGTGGCCGCAGTTGAAAGTGCTGCAGGCCATCCGGAACTGCCGCACGCAAGCTCTCGGCGGCCATCTGGACCGATGCTCTGGATGCGGCCACGAGGCCATCTCCTATAACTCGTGCAGAAATCGGCACTGCCCAAAGTGCCAAACCAACGCCCGTGAGCAGTGGCTCGCAAAACGATCCCAGGACCTCCTCCCCGTGCCCTATTTCCACGTGGTCTTCACGCTCCCGCATGATCTCTCCGGCCTGGCCTTACAGAATAAGAAGCTTGTGTACGACCTTCTGTTTCGTGCCACTACCGAGACACTTACAGAAATTGCCGCCGACCCGAAGCATCTCGGCGCGAAGATTGGCTTTCTCGCGGTGCTTCATACATGGGGACAGAACCTGCAGCATCATCCACATCTTCACTGTGTCATCCCCGCCGGCGGTCTCGCCCCTGATCATGCCGGCTGGATTCGCGCACCAGCTTCGTTCTTCCTCCCAGTCCGCGTCCTCAGCAAAGTCTTCCGAGGCAAGTTCGTTGACGGCCTGAAGCGCCTATTCCAAGCGAAAAAGCTTGGCTTCCACGGCGCTCTCCGGAGCCTGGCTGATTCGCAGCAGTTTCGGAAGTTCCTGAGACAGCTATTCCGGAAGGACTGGGTCGTGTACGCCAAACGGCCGTTCCGCGGGCCAGAGCACGTCCTTCAATATCTTGCTCGTTACACGCATCGCGTTGCCATCTCCAACCATCGTCTGATCGCCTTCGAAGACGGCAAGGTCTCGTTTCGATATAAGGATTACGCCCATGACAGCAAGAAGCGGAAGATGACCGTCAGCGCGGATGAGTTCCTCCGCCGTTTTCTATTGCACGTGCTGCCGCGAGGTTTTGTTCGAATCCGCCACTTTGGATTCCTTGCCAACCGGAGTCGTGCTCAACTGGTCACCATCTGCCGCCGACTGCTGACTTTTGTGCCGCTCGCGCGATCGCCAACCGTTGTGGCACCGCCACCTCGGCAATGGCCGTGCCCGAACTGCGGGGCAGCAATGATCATCGTAGAGAAGCTAACGCCTCGCAATATCCGTTTTGGTGCCATTCGCCTGAATGGCCCTCCGGATACCTCATAGCCCTTCCCGATCGCCGGAACGATGCGCGCTTCGGCGCGAACAGGATCGGTGTGCCCGGATGACTCCGCAACAGCCCGAAACTGCTCCGCCCGCGTTCGTCGCCCCCCTGAAACTCGACTCCGTCGCAAACAGAATCGGCAATCGCGTCCCGTTCGCGTGTTCAAACTCCCGCGAAATCCTCGCCCGACAATACCAAAGCCCGAAGCAAATCCCATAGCTGCCGCGTCCCCCGCAGACGCGAGCGGGCCAGTTCAAACGGCCCTATCGAAACTGCCCGGCGATCGGGCTCAATGCGTTTATTTGGCTGTCACGCCGCCGGGCAGCTCCGATAGGGACCTATCGTTTAT
>JAQGHW010000234.1 GCA_028291505.1 Rhodopila sp.
TCGTTTCTGCTGCGATCTCGTTCTGGATGCGCTGCCCGCGGGCCTGCGATGCCGCGCGTTCCTCGGCATCCGGGTTGAGCGTGTTGACGCGGATGCGGTCGACCTGGCCGGCACCGGCCAGGCGATCCAGCGGCAGGTAGTCGGTCTTGAAATACAGCTCGACCGACGAATTCAGGTCGAGTTCGGTATTGGTCGCCTCGGTCGTCTGCGTGCGCTGGGTCGAGACGTAGCCAATCGTGTTGGTCATCTTCGCATCGACTCCCCAGGGACCGACCTTGAAGCCGACCGACGCGTCGATCGTGTTATGTTCGTCGAACCGGCTGCCTTCGTCGGCGCTGGCGGCGCTGCGCGTGTCGATATGGAAGCGCATCGCCGCGTTTAGCCGGCCGCTTTCGATGACGATCCGTTGCATACCCATCATGACCATGGAGGCCAGCATCTGCTGGCGCTGTCGGGCCAGCGCCCGCCGGGCGAACGGCACCAGCGCGGTTTCCGGATCGCCGGACGGAATCGCTTCACCGGGTCCCAGTCCGAGCCCGGCGCGCAGCGCACCCTCGGGCGGCATCGCCGCGCCGTCCCGCATGCGCAGCTGCGGACCGCTGGAAGCGTCTGACGGATCCGCATCCTCGGCACTGCCGCCATCTATCTGGAGACTGCCGGGGAAGCGGTCGACCAGCCATTGCCGGGCCTGTGTCGGCGCCATGTTCGCGTCGGCGAATCCGTCGACGCTGGAGGCGACGTGACCGATCAGCTCGACATAGGAATTCATCTGCTGCTGGTTGCTGTCGACCAACGCCTTGAACACGCCATTGATCAACTCGGTAACGAAACGGGGAAACGACACCGCGTTCAGTATTGCTCGCGTCGTTCCGGCCAATTGGTTGGTGGCGACACCGCTATACGCCTGGCCCGCGTTCGACTGTGCCATCGCCAGCGGCTGGTGCGCTGGCGGGGGCGGCGCGGGCGCGACCCGCTCGTCCATCGCAACTTCCTCGCGCAGCAGGGAGACGGCGGTCTCGCAGACCCGGACCATCGACTGCGCCGCCGCGCGCCGCTGGTCCGGATTCAGGCTGTGGAACGCCTCGGACGACAGCAGCAGTTTGCGCACTGCCTCACGGACCGCTGGCGTGGGCGTGCCAGCCCCAGCCGCAATTGGCCTAGCGTCAACCAGCGCGTCCATACGCCGCTTGTCCAGCTCGGCTTGATACGATGGCGGACGGATCGCCAACCGGGGCGAATTCCGTCTGTTCGGCCTGGGCCTGTTCCCCCAGATGCAGGCTGGTCTGCAGCCAGGTGGCGGCGGCGGCGATCACCGGGTCGTCGATCGTCACCATCGGCGACGCCGCGCCACCGAGTGACGGTGCAATGCCGGCCAGCCAGGACATGATCGTCGTGCCGGCCGCCGCGCGTTCCAGATGCGTCTGCACATCCACCGCCCGCGTGTGCAGATAGCGTTGCGCCACCGCCTCAATCAGATCGCGCCAGTCGCGTGCCCGATACATCATGCACAGATCGTGACGACGCAGCAGGTCCAGCGCCTGGTGCACCGTCGCCAGGATGTCACGCGCAAGAAACAAGACCATGCCGCCGCCGTGCTGCACCAGGTTGTCGCTTAGCCGCCGCGCGGTGATGCCGACGCGCGCCTCGGGGCCCGGCCCGCCGTAGCGGCTGCCAGCCACCGTGCCCTGTTCGTCAAGCTTGTACAGCGCCTCGCACAGATCGATCAGCAGCGGCTCGAACTGTTCGTTCGGCCCACCCTGTGAGGCGGATCCCGTCGGCATCGCCTGCGCCGAGTCACCGCCACCGAATAGCCGTCCGTACAGCGCGCGCCGTTCCTCGGGACTCGCGCGCTGGTGGCGGCCCTGCCAGAACGTGGCGAGCTTCTGCATCGTTTCCGGGGCGGGCTCACCCGGCAGGCCGGCGCCAGTGGCCAGACCCGCCAGCATCTCGGCCGCCGGCACCAGCATCGCCTGCTCCAGTTCGGCAGCGAGATAAAGACTCGCCACCGTGCGCAGATGCGCGCCGTCGGCAGCCGTCGCGCCGCCCGGCGGCAGGGTGATGTCGCCCAAATCGTCCAGCGCGCAGGCCAGGCTGGTCTGCTCGGCATGCACCACCAGTTCCAGCGACAGCGCCAACTGGCGGTCGATGTCGCGGTGCGCGGTGTTGATCGGGGCGATGTGCATGACGCGGCTCCTTCCGGCTCAGGTGCCGCTGACCGGCTTGTCGGGCGGGATCGAGCGTCCCTGGATGGCGGCGATCATCTGCGGGCTCGCCATCTTGTCCATTGGGAAATAGTCGCTTTTGAAGTTAACCTTCACCTCGCCAGTCAAATTCGCCTTCGCTTCAACCGCCGATGTGGAGGTATCTTCGACCGCCGACTGCACCGTCGCCATGTGATCCGACGTCGACGTGGTCGAGAACCCCGCGCTGATCGGCGAGAACCAGGCACCATAGCTGACACTCGCGGTCGTCGCGGTGGTATCGTGCTGCTGGTCCAGCATCGATGCGCGGGCAGTGCGTGCCGCGGTGTCGCTGGCCCGAATGTCGAAGATCACCTTGGCGTTGATGTGGCCATCGGTGATGACGATACGGTTGATGCCCAGCATCATCATCGACGACAGCAGTTGCTGCCTGCCACGCGCGATCTGCAGGCGAGCGGCGGTGACGATTTTTGTTTCGGATTCCGGATCCGAGATGTCGGTGATCGGTTCCTTCAGTCCCAGGTCGGTCGATACCTTGGTCAGCGCCTGCTCAGGGTCGGCCGCCTTGACCGTCAGCGTGGCGGTCGGTGCGGGGGCGGGTGCCGTCGCATCGAACCCGGCGGCGTTGCTGTTGGTCTCGATACCGAATGTCTCCGGATACTTGTCCGACAGCCAGTCGCGCGCGGCGTTCGGCGTGATGTTGTCCTGCGCGAACTCGTCGACCGTCTTCGCAACGTTCGAAAGCAGCTCACCATAGGCGCGCATCTGCTCGATCGAGGATTCGACAATCGCCTGGAAGACGTTGTGGATAAGGCCGCCGACGAATTTCGGGAAGTCGACCTTCTGCACCAGTGCGCCGAATTGCTCCACGCCTTGCCGCACCGCGCCGGCCTGGAAGTCGGCGCCGACCTGGCCGGGGGCTTTTCCCAGGCGATCGCGGGTGGCCTGGTTAGGATCTCTGGCCTGGGCGGTGGCCGGCGGGTTCAGCGACTGCACCGCCGCCAGCGGATTTGGCGCCTGACCCGTTTCGGTCAGCAGCCCGTCCGGATTGGCCATATAGGCCGCGACCTTCACCATGCTGCCGGCGATCTGCTGCTGCTCGGCCTTGGGCAGGTTTGCGAACGCCGGAATTCCCAGCAGCATGTCGCGCACTTCGGGCCGCACGGCCTCCAACGTCGAGGCGTCGGCAAAGGGAGCGGGTGCGGAGTGCGTCATCGTCAGGCCCCTTAGCGGGCAGCGGCCGGCGCTGGGGCGGGGGTGGCGGCCGGTGTAGTCGCGGCCGGTGTGGTGGCAGCCGGTGCCGCCGCCGGTTTCGCACCCGCCGCCGTGGCACCGCGGCCCGGCGTGGCAGCATTCTGGATCTGGCCGATCTGGAAACTATCGGCCATTTTCTCGAGCGGGAAGTAGTCCGACTTGAAGTTGACGTCGACGAGACCGGACAAGCTCACGCGGGACTGCAGCGCGTTTTCATTGGTTTCGGATGCCGCGCTCTGCGCGGTAACGATCGGTTGTTGGGTGTACTGATACTTGCCCTTGGCATACCAACTGCCATCACGTTTGTCGTGCGAACCGTCAGCGTCGGTCTGGTCTTCACCGCCATCAACTTTTGTTTCTACGTCATCGGTTTCGTTATAGATCCGCTGCACGTTGCCATCCTTATCGCGCGCATAATCCTGAGCCATCGCGCTGCGCTGCATGCGACGGGTATCGCGCGCCTGGAAATCGTACAGGATCTTCGCCTGGATCTTGCCGTCTGTAACGACGATGCGGTTGATTCCCATCATGACCATGGTCGCCAGCAGTTGCTGGCGGCTGGTCGCGAGCTGGGTGCGCGCGGCATCATTCAGTTGCTGCCGTGTATCGGCATCGGTCATGTCCAGGCTTTTCAGCGGCGGGCCGTTGCCCCCCAAGGAGCTGTTGACTTTGGCGAGTGCGGCATCCTCGTCCACGCCGTCGCGCAACTGCAACGACGAAGCGCTGCTGCCGCCGAATGGATCGTTCGATTGGCCCGTCTGGAAGATATCGGGGAACTGCTGCATCAGATGATCGTCGCCCTGGGCCTGGCTGACATTCTCATCGCGGAATTGATTCAGAGTTTGTGCGACACTTTTAACCAGTTCGGCGTATGCCTGCATCTGTTCGATCGAAGACGTAACGATCGCATGAAACACGCCCTGGATCAGTCCGGATACGAAATCGGTAAAATTAACCGCCTTGATCAACGCTTTGGCCTGCGAAACACCCTCCCGCAATGCGCCGGCCTTGAACTGGTCCTTGCCGATGGCATTCACCGCCTTGACGTCGCTCGTATAGTCTTGCGCCGCCGCCGTCGGCAGGTGGTTCGCCGGGATGCCCTCGGGTTTGGCCAGATAATCGGCAATGCGGGTCATGTCGTGCGCAACCTGCTGCTGCGTCGCCACCGGCAATTGCTGGAACGATTGGCTGCGCAGCAGCACGTCGCGCACCGCGTGCCGCACTTCAGGTTGCGGCGCCGCGGCGGCGGCGGCGGTTGGGGACCTCGACTGGGCCTGCATCGTTGCCTCCTTAGAGCGTCACGCCCGCCCGAGGGCTGGCGTATTGGCGTCCATCATCATGTTCGGCGGAACGCCGGGGATCTCGAATTCGATCGGGCGCAGATACAAACTGACCCGTGGTGGCGAGCGCGGCGTTGCCCGCACGCTCATGATCGAAAAACGACCCGGCCACTCGCCGCTTTCCGGCGTGTAGGCGCGCAGCCATTCGATCAGCGCGGTCAGCTCGCGCGGCCGCTCCGACAGACCCAGCGTCAGCAGGTCGAGGAAGTTCGGCGGCACGTCAGGGATCATCCCCATCAGCACATAGATCTCGAACTCCGGCCCCTCCGGCGTGACGCCCATCGAGATTAGCGCAGCGTTCTCCGGCAGTTCGAACCTGCCGCCTAATGCAAGGCCGATGATCTGCATGATCCCCGGCAACTGGTGCTGCAGATCGATCTCCTCCAGCAACGGTCGCAGCTCGGACAGCTTCAGCGGTGAGCGATGCAGGAAGGTGAGCCGCTGGCCGCCCTGGTGCCGCTGGCAGGCGATCGTGGTGAACAGGGGATGCAGCCGCGGCAGCGCATCGACTGCCATGTTGGTCAGGTTGAGCAGATCGCGCGGCAGCGACTCGATCTGGTTCGGCTTCGTCTCATAGTAGATCTTCGACGCATACAACCCGTCCCGATCGTACGAGGTCCCGAAGAACGCGCCGTAGTCCATCCGCCCGACCGGCCCCAGGCCACGCCAGGCCTCCGACCGTCCATCGAACCAGCGTAGCGCGTCGCGGCCATACTGGTCGCCGACCAGGCGCCGCATCTCGCGCGTGCCCTCGTCACGGCGATCCACCCCAGATGCGTCCGGCGCCAGCGGTTCGACGGTGAATCGCAGCACGCCCGGCTGCAGTTCCGAGAACGATGGCTCGAACGGCGCGGCACCAGGGGTCAGCGCGTTCTCGGCATAGCGGCGGTCGCCCTCCGGCAGCGGGAACGTGCGCTCCAGCAATCCGCCAATGGCGGGCAGCGGATTGACGGTTCCCAACGACTGCGCCGCCTGTTGCAGTCGTCTGGCGATCGCCAGCGACATCGGCCTGCGATTCATGACGGTCTCCCGTTAGCGGCGTTAAGCACTTGAAGCGTGATCGCCTGAGGCCGCTGGCCAGAAGACGTGAATCACGCGATGAGACAAAGAAGCGCGATCGCCTGAGGCCGCAGGCCAGGAGGCGTCCGTCACGCGACCAGACAAAGCAGCGTGATCGCCTGAGGCCGCAGGCCAAAAGGCGTGCATTACGCGACCAGACAACAACATGCAGGCCATGACCTTTTCCATCATGGTCTAGTAACGACCGTTGGCACTCGCCCGGTTGGGCTGCCGCGCACTCAGGCCCAGCGAAATCCCCGCCGAGTCCAACACATCCTTCGCGATCGACGGGATCTGTATGGGCTTCGACGACGTCATCGGGCTGAGTTTCGCCTGCGAGTATTGCTCGACCTGCGTTTCTTCCGTTCCGGTCACCGCCAGCCACTGGTCGCACGCATTCACCAAGTCGGTGTCGGTCGGATCGGTCGTTGCCTTGCTGCCGGAATTGCGCGGGATCGGATTGCGCAGTTCGTCGACGCTCAGCACCGGATCGTACGACGTGCTGGTCAGCCGCGCGGTATTTTTCGCCAGCCACGACATGATGATCGCGCCGGACGCCGCCATGGTCCGATACCGCACCGTGTTGCCGCCGCCACCCAGTTCCAGCACGGACACCTGATCGATGACCTGCCACATGTCGCGGGAGCCATAGGTCGACAGGATGTCGCGATCGGACAACAGGGTGATCACGTCCTTGATCTGCTTCTGCAGTTCGGTCGCGGCGAAATAGGTCATGCCGTAGCCGTGCAGCGACAGGTTGGCGGCCAGGTCGTAGCCGGCCTTGCGGACCAACTGCATGGTGACAGCACCCGGAATGGACGAACGCAGCATGTTGTCCAGCGTGGACTGCCGCACAAACGACGATACCGCCGAAACGAAGCGCAGCCACAGATCCTGGAAGTCGCGGTTGGGCGATCCGCCGGCGTTGCCACCCGGCACGCCGAGCACGCGCGCATAGAAATTGCGCCGCTCGTTCTCGGAAATTCGGTTCGGCGTTTCCTTCCAGTATTTGTAAAGGTAGTTGCCGGCATCGCCCAGGCCGATGGGCAGCACGCCGTCCTGGAACAACTCGACCAGGCGATCGACCACCTGGAAGACCTTCATCTCCTCGAACATCGCCGAGAAGTATATCGGCATCACGCCGCGGATGTTGGTGGCGATCAGCGCGCTGTCCTGCGTCTCGGCGAGGTCCGGCAGGTCGATGCCGATAGAGGACGGCGGCAGGTCGTCGCGCACGCTCTGGATGGTATCCAGCGCGATGTTGACGCGGCGGCGTAACTGCGCCTCCCCGGCGGTGACGTTCTGGCGCACCAGTTCGCGCAGCACTTTGGCGAACTCGACGGCACGCACCTCGAAGGTGGTATTAGTGCTGGTGGTGATATGACCGTTGGACGTCGTACCCTCCGTCGCCAGCAGCGGGAACACCAGCACAGCGAGCGAACTGATCGAGTCATATTCTCCGACCGCCGCATAGAACCCGCGGTTGAACGGGATGTACTGCGGGCTGCTGCTGTCGCTGATGATCGTGTTGGGCAGCCCCACGCCCGCCTGGTGGGTGATCTCTGGCGGCGGATGGATGCTGTCCGCCGCGAGCAATCCATAGACGCCGGCGAAACGGGCGTCGTTGACATCCACCGATCCGACATGGCCATCGGTGTGGTCCGCAATGGTCACATTGAGTTTGGACTTGAACAGGTCGCGGGTGCCGATGAACAGCGGGTCGACCACGGTATGGACATGATGGCCAATCATAGTATGCAACGACTTGAGCCCCGCGAGTTCCGCGCGCTCATCATCGCTCAGCGCCCGGTGGCGGCTGATCGCCGATTGCAGCACTTCCATCCGGTCGGTGATGCGGTTGATTTCAGCGTGGCTCCTCTCCTTGAAGTCGAGGAACGTGACGTTCGCGATTGGCAGGTCCATTGGGTGTCTCCTTGCTGTCCGCCTGGGGCGCCGGCGCCCTGGGCCTTTGTTACGCGGCGATGGCAAAATCCCCTCCCGGCGGCATTCGGTCGATGTCGTCCTCCAGCAGCCGCAGGGCGGCAGCGATGTTGAGGATTCCCGCGCCATAGCCGGACGCCGGACTGGCGAACGGACTGGCACTTCGGGTCAGCAGCGCCTTCACCCGCGCCCCATCCAGCGGGCTGGAGCGGCGGGCCGCGCGCGACACCAGCAACGCCGTGGCCGCCGCAACGAACGGCGCCGCGAAACTCGTGCCGGTTGCGCACTGGTATCCGTTCAGCGCCGTGCTTACGATGCGCTCCCCAGGTGCACACAGTGCCACATGCACGCCGCGTGTGGTGAAGCTGGTTGGCAGCCCGGCGGCGGACACCGCGCCCACGGCGATCACGTCGGGATACGCCGCGGGCCAGAAACGTTCCTCAGCGCCCGAATTGCCGCTGGCGGCAACCAGGATGCAGCCGCGCGCCGCGGCATACTGCACGACATCCTGGTGCGGCTTCGGCGCATGCGGATCCAGCGCCGCATCCGATGTGCCGAAGGAGCAGTTGATGACCTTGGCGCCAAGGTCGACCGCCCATTTCAATCCGACATCGATATCTGCGATGGCGCCGATGCCGACGGGATCGTCGCGCCCGGGCAGCGCCGCCGCACCCAGAACGCGCACCGGCAGGATCTGACAGGCGCCGGCCAGGCCCGGGGGCATGCGGTCGCCGGTCGCACCGATGATGCCGGCGCAGCACGTGCCGTGGCCGACGAACCGGTCGATCGGGGAGGTATCGGTGACGTCGACGTCGCCCAAGAACCGCATGCCGGACGCCAGGTCGTTCTGCGCGAGGTGCACGCAGTCGAAGCCGGCACGCAGCCTGCCCTCCAGCTCGGGGTGAGCGGCGGTGACGCCGCTGTCGACCAGACCGATCACCACGGAGGGGTCGCCGGGTTCGTAGGCCATGGCCTCGGGGGCACGGATCAGGTCGCGCGGCGCCCAGGCTTCGTCCGGGTTGGCGGTGGGGTCGACCGCGGCGGCGAATGGGGTGGCACAGAGGTAATTCAGCCCGGCCGCCTCGACCGTGCGAACCTCGCGCAACGACTTCACTAGCGCGCCCACCGCGGCGTGCTGTGGCAGGGTCACGAGGAAGGTGCGGGCGATGCCGGTTGCATGCTCCAGATCGTCGTATTTGGTGTTCCGGCGGCCGACCTGGCCGTGCGAGGCGGCGGCGGTGTGCAAGCGGGCGATGCGGGCCTCGCCGCCCCAGGTGCGGATCATCCGGTCGATCGGGCCGCCGTCGATGACGGATGCCGCCAGCGCCGCCCCGGCGCGGACGTCGTTGCGGGCGGGGATCGAAGCCGGCGCCTCGCCCATCGCGACCGTCAGCAGGACGCCGCCGGGC
>JAQGHW010000271.1 GCA_028291505.1 Rhodopila sp.
GAGCTGTTTGCCGCCGAGGTGATGCCGGTGATGAAAGCCGATCAGGCCGCACGCGACGCGCGCAAGCAGGCGGAACTGGCGCCCTATATCGAGGCGGCCCTGAAGCGGAAGAAGTGGATGCGTCCGCTCGCGCCGAACGCGATTCCGTCCATCCCCGCCTACGGCCGTTCGGTCGTCGCGAGCGACGGCACACCGAACGCCATCGCGGCCCGGCGTGGCGGCGGCATCAACATCCCTAGCGAGGATCCGTCCGAGAAGCTGCGCGCAGTCGGGGACGATTAGGGTCTGGGGTCGCTCCGGCGGCCGCGCCCGTCTTTTCCGCAGCGCTGCGGTCAGGCGGCTTGCTCGATCGTGGCAACATCCCCAGCCAGGGTCGTGCGTCGCACGTCGCGTATCTCGGCGCGGTCGAACCGGCGGGCTCGGTGCATGGTGGTGCGATTATCCCATACGACGAGGTCGCCTATCCGCCAGGTGTGCGAGTAGACGAAGCGGTCCTTTGTTGCGAACTCGGTCAGGTCGCGCAGGAACATGCGTGCCTCTGGTACCGTCCATCCCAGGATGGTCCCGGCGTGAGCGGATAGGAACAATGACTTCCGCCCGGTCACCGGGTGGATACGCACCAGCCGCTGGCGAACAGGCCGGAACGCATCCCGCTCTTCGTCGGTCAATTCCACGAAGCCGATCGCCTCACGCGAGAACATCAGCGAGTGCTCGCACACCAGATCCTCGATTTCGTTCTTGGTGCGATCGTCCAGCGCATCGTACGCCGCGCGCATGTCGGCGAATTCCGTGTTGGCGCCCCATGACGGAATGACGCGCCCTGACAACAATGAATACCGGGCTGGAATTGGCCGGAACGAACTGTCCGAGTGCCACAGTCGATCGCCCAGTTTGAAGAACCACACCCGATCCTGGTCCGACATGATCGTGCTGGACTTGTTAAGGTTGAAGAAATCCGCAATGCCGGCGCCAAGCCGCGCGTCATCCTTTTTGCGAACGTGGCCAAGGGTGTTGTAGCCCTCAAGCTCGCCAAAATGCCGGGTAAAATCGATCTGCTGCTGATCACTGAGCGGCTGGTCGCGGAACACCAGCACCGCGTACTGGTCCATGCCGTCCTCGATTGCCGCTGTATCCGCGGAAGACAGCGGTTTGCAGCAATCGACGCCGGTGACCTCCGCTCCGAACCCGGGTTGAACTGGCTGGATTGATATCGCCATCTCGTGCACTCCTTTCTGGCCGATTGTAAATTCCAGGCAAGCTCAACCGATTGCATGGCGGTATGCAACCCGGTTGGTTCCGCAAGAACGCGCACCCGGATGGTGAACCGGTCATGCCTGAGCGATGCTCAGGGTGCCTTTGCAGAGGCAGCCACTTGAACCGGCGCCTGTCATTTCGCGATGCGGATCAGGCTTTCTTCGACAGGCTGCGAAAGGTGATCGACCAGCGTGTCACCTCCATCTCCGCGATGCTGTGCTCCCATTCGTGCCGAACCTCGCCGGCGAGATGGTAGATCGACCGGGGCGGCAGCAATGCCGACGCCCGCTCAAAGCCGCCGGGCCTGCGTCGCCGGAACCGCATCGTCGCCGGCGCACCGAGCGAGACGCCGATGACATGTTCGAAGGTTGGCCGGTCACGATGCCAGCCGATGCCAGCGCCTGGATCGTAACGGATCACCAGGGCCTGCACGAGGTCATCCGGCGTAAGCTGGGCGAACTCCGCCGCCCTGTCGCGTAGCGGCAGCAGCCAATCAGGGATCGGGTAGGTTCGGCCCAAGCGCCCCGTGTCAAAGTCGTATCGCCAGCCGTAGGAGGCGGTCAGGCGTTTTCCGAACCATTCGTGGAAGCGGAATGGTGACAGCTCCACCCCGTCGATGGAGGCGATCAGCGCCCGTTCCTCGTTCGGTGTGACGATGGCCGAGGCCAGCCCCAGGCTTGCAAGGCCAGGTCGGTCGAACAAATCAGATTGCGCAGCAAACACGTTTTATTTTCGCCTATAGATCCCAGGTCAGCAGCGGGTCCGCCCTGGCGGTCAGCTGAGCAATACCGGGGTTCTCTTTCCGTTCCAGGGCTGATATAGTCGCCGCATGGCGATGCGCAAGATCATCCACGTCGACATGGACGCCTTCTATGCGTCGGTCGAACAGCGCGACAACCCAGCACTTCGGGGCCGTCCGGTCGCGGTCGGCCATGGCGCCAAGCGGGGTGTGGTGGCGGCAGCCAGTTATGAGGCCCGAACCTTCGGCGTGCGCTCCGCCATGCCGTCGACCACGGCGATGCGTCTATGCGCCGAACTGGTGTTCGTGCCGCCGCGCTTCGACGTCTATCGCGCCATCTCGCGCCAGATCCACGCGATCTTTGCGGATTACACGATGCTGATCGAGCCCTTGTCGCTCGATGAAGCCTATCTCGATGTCACGGAGAACCGGCGCGGCCTGCCGACCGCCTCGGCAACCGCCAGGGAGATTCGCACCCGCATCTTCCAGGAAACGGGTCTGACGGCCTCAGCGGGCGTTTCCTACAACAAGTTCCTCGCCAAGCTTGCGTCCGGCCAGCGCAAGCCGAACGGCCAGTTCGTCATCACGCCCGAGATGGGCGCGGACTTCATCGCATCCCTGCCGGTCGCCAAATTCCACGGCGTCGGACCCGTCACCGCGGCAAGAATGAAACTGCTCGGAATCGAAACGGGTTCGGATTTAAGAGCGAAGCCGTTCAGCTTTCTGCAGCAGCATTTCGGCAAGTCCGCCGCCTGGTATCTCGGCGTCGCGAACGGCGAAGACGACCGGCCGGTCGTTGCCGATCGTCCGCGCAAATCCTCCGGCTCCGAGACCACCTTCGAGCGCGACCTGACCGCGTCCGCCGAAATCGAGGCCGGCGTCGAGGCCATGGTGGACGACGTCTGGGCCTGGTGTGACAAGGCCCGCGCCTTCGGCCGAACCGTGACCGTAAAGGTGAAATTCGCCGACTTCCAGCAGGTCACCCGCAGCCGAAGCTTCGCAACGGTGATCGCGCACCACGATCTGCTGCGGCGGGCGAGCGTCGAACTGGTACGCACGCTGCTGCCGACTGCCAAGGGCGTCCGGCTGCTCGGTGTCACCGTATCGAATTTCGACCCGGCGCCGGCCGATGCCGACGCGGAGCTGCCGCTGTTTGGGGGCGGCGGAGCGACCATTCACGCGCATGACACCGTTCCGCGTGTCGCCCCGATGGGGGTGCGCTGATGGCACGGCGTGCGGGCAGTGCCGACCTGCCGCTGCACGGCGGGCACGTACCCAAGTGGCTGGGCGACCGCATGACCCGGCTTGGCGCGGTGATCACCGAGGCGATCGTCCTCGAGTACGGCCGCGACGAGCTGCTGCGCCGGCTGGCGCATCCCTTCTGGTTCCAGTCGTTCGGCGCGGTGATGGGGATGGACTGGCATTCCTCCGGCATCACCACCAGCGTCATCGGCGCGCTGAAGCGCGGCCTGACGCCGTTGTCCGCAGAACTCGGCATCCATGTCTGCGGCGGACGCGGCAATCACTCGCGCCAGACCCCGCATGAACTGGTCGCGATCGGCGATCGGGTGGGGATCGACGGCGCAGCGCTCGCCCGGGCAAGCCGGCTTGTCGCCAAGGTCGACAGCGCGGCGGTCCAGGACGGCTTTGACCTCTATCTCCATGGCTTCATCGTCACCGATGACGGGCACTGGGTCGTGGTCCAGCAAGGTATGAACGGCGATCGCCATCAGGCCCGGCGCTATCACTGGCTTTCCGAAGGCTTGCAGAGCTTCGTGGACTCACCGCACGCCGCGATTGACGGCATCGAACAGGGTGTGATCGTCAACCTGACCGATCGGCGCGCGGACGCCTCGCGGCGGCGGCAGCTCGATATTCTTGGCGAGCTGGGGCCGGACGGGATCGAGCGGCAACTCGCCAAACTTGAAGCGGGCGGCAGCGAAAGTCCTGGCCCCGAGGTCCAGCCCATGCTGCCGCATCTCGTCATGCCCGGCCATCACGATGTCAGGCCCGCAGACATCGTCACGCGCCGTCTGCATGGCAATCTGGCCGCCGCCGCGGAATGCGGTCCGCGGGATTTCTCCGAACTTCTGCTCGTCCCCGGCGTCGGCGCACGGACTGTCCGCGCACTGGCTCAGGTCGCCGAGGTGGTGCATGGCGCACCCTACCGCTTCAGCGATCCGGCCCGGTTTTCGATCGCCCACGGCGGCAAGGACCGGCACCCCTATCCCGTGCCGCTGAAGGTCTATGATCGTACCATCGGCGTGCTGAAGACCGCCGTGCAGAAGGCGAAGCTCGGTCAGTCGGAAGAGCTGGCGGCGATCAAGCGCCTGGACGAACAGGCGCGCCGGCTGGAGGGGCACGCCTCGGGCGCTTCGGTGGAGGCGTTGTTCGCTGAGGAGCGCGCCCGCTCCCACGAGTATGGCGGCCGAAGCGTGTTTGGCGTGGAACCGCCCCTCCAACAGACCGCGCGGCGTTCGGGAGAGCGCACGAAGTGAAGGTCAGGCGTATCATCGGCAACATCGCAGCAGCCGACGTCGCAGCGGCGAAGCGTGTCGCTTGATCCCGCAGCCGGCTGGTGGCGGGAGGATCAGCACGCCGCCACAGCCTGCTTGCCGGATTGCGGGTGTTCAGGCCGCGGAATTCCCAGATTGTTACGTAACGTATCGCCTTCGTACGACGTGCGGTAGAGGCCACGTCGCTGCATCTCCGGCACGACCATGTTGACGAAATCCTCCAGCCCACCGGGTGAGTGCAGCGGCAGAACGTTGAAGCCGTCGGCAGCGTCGTTCTCAAACCATTCCTGCATCAGGTCCACCACCTGCGCGGCGGTGCCGATCACCTGACGATGTCCGTTGCCGGCGGCGATCGCGAGATACAGCTGGCGAATGGTCAGTCCCTCCCGCTGCGCCAGATCGTACATCAACTGGCCGCGGCTGCGCAGGCGCCATTCCGGCAGACGCGGGACCGGCCCGTCCAGCGGATAGCCGGTCAGGTCGCCCATCGACCCGGCAAGCTGGGCCAATCCCACGACCGGCTCGACCAACGCCTGCATCTGCTCGTATTTATCGCGTGCCTCCTGCGCGGTCGCACCGACGACCGCCATCAGGCCCGGCATGATCTTCAACTCGTCCGTTCCGCGGCCGTACTTCGCCATGCGTCCCTTGACGGAGGCGTAATAAGTCCGCGCCTCATCCAGGGTCTGCGACGCCGCGTAGATCACGTCCGCGGTCGCCGCGGCGAGCTCCCGCCCCTGATCCGACGCTCCGGCCTGCACGATCACCGGATGACCCTGCGGCGCCCTGGACACATTCAACGGCCCGCGCACCGAGAAGTGCTTTCCCTTGTGGTACAGGATATGAAGCTTGGCGCCGTCGTAGTTGCGACCGGATTTCTGGTCTCGGATGAAAGCATCATCCTCCCAGCTGTCCCACAACCCGCGCACCACATCGACGAACTCGATCGCGCGGTCGTAGCGGTCGTCGTAGCCGGGCGATTCCGGCAGGCCGAAATTCTGCGCCTCCATATCGGTGCGCGAGGTCACCACATTCCACCCCGCCCTGCCCGAACTGATATGATCCAGCGAGGCGAATTTGCGCGCCACGTGGTACGGCTCGTTGTAGGTGGTCGATGCGGTTGCAACCAGGCCGACGTGCGAGGTCACCATCGCCAGCGCCGACAACAGCGTCAGCGGTTCGAATTGCACATTGTTGGCGAGGTGTGACAGGGCGCCAGGTGGTTCGTCATAGGCGCGGATGCCGACGCCGTCGGCGAGGAACACCATGTCGAACAAGCCACGTTCGGCGATCTGGGCCATGTTGACGAAGTGTCGCAGCTCCATGTTGCCGCCAGACGGTGTGTCCGGATGCCGCCACGCCGCCGGATGATAGCCCAGGCCGATCATCGAGACGCCCAGTTTGATCTGTCGCCCATTGCTCATGACCTGTGCATTCCTTCCAGTGCCTTGACCGTGGACACGCTGATACGTAGCGTTCTGAACGACTAGAAACGCGACATTGTCGTGTCAAGAGAGGACAGAAATTGAGCTGTAGTTGGATGTTATTCGGGCAATTGTCCGATATTTCATCATATCACCTTGGGCCGAGCACTGCCATCTCCAAGAATTTCGCGAATAGAGAGGGGGAGCAGGGTTGATGTCCTATCCTGTCGTCGGCCGCCGCGCGATGACCCTCGGACTGGCCGCGCTTGCCGGCCTGCCCGGGTCCCCTGCTCGCGCTGTTGCCGGCAATCTGGGCACCGTCACCATGGCGACCGCGGTCGATCTGCAAACGCTGGATGGTTCGCAGAATGTCACCACGTACCATCGGATCTTTTTCAAGCATCTCTACGACCCGCTGATCACGCTTGATCCTTCCTTCACGATCCAGCCGGCACTGGCGGAACGCTGGGAACAGGTCGACGCGCTGACCTGGCGGTTCCATTTGCGCAAAGGCGTAACGTTCCAGAACGGCGAGCCATTCACCGCGGACGCAGTGCGCTTCACGCTGGAACAGTCGCGGCGGCCGACCGCACAGTCCCGCAGCACGCTAGGCATCGTCAAGGACATCCATGTCGTCGACGACAGCACGATCGACCTGATCACCGGCGCACCTTTGGCGAACACGCTGAACCAGCTTGCCGATACGGTCTGGCCGGTGGCGCCGGGATACTATGCGCGTGTCGGACCGGAGGAATTCAGCCGCAGCCCGGTCGGTACGGGCCCGTACAAGTTCGACAGCTGGCGTCGTGGCGACCGCATCACGCTCGTCCGCCACGATGGGTGGTGGAAGGGTACGCCGAAAGCGGACAAGGTCGTGTTCTGGGCGGTTCCGGAAGCTTCGACCCGGGTCGCCTGTGTGCTGAGCGGCGAGGCCGATATCGCCTGGCAGGTGCCGCCGATCCAGACCACGCGCATCAAGAATTCGGGCAACGCCGCTGTTGGTGCGTCGACCGCCGGCGTGCAGCCGATCTTTGGCGGCATCATCTACGACCGCCCGCCGTTCAACGACCTGCGCGTTCGGCAGGCGCTGAATTACGCCGTGAACCGCCAGGCGATCGTGGATCGCCTGCTGCTGGGATACGGCAAGCCGATGGGCCAGTTCAGTCCGACCGGCACCGTCAGCTACAACCCTGATATCGCGCCGTTCCCGTACGATCCGGACAAGGCCCGGGCGCTGCTGAAGGAGGCGGGCATCAGCGGCCTGAAGATGACGCTCGAAGCGCCGATCGGCATCGTCCCGCAAGCCTCGGAACTGTGCCAGGTCATCGCCCGGAACCTTGGTCAGGTCGGCATCGAGGTGCGGGTCCAGCTCGACGAATATCCCGTTTTCGCCAAGCGGCTCTACGATTTTCCCGAACACCAGAAGGAACTCGGCGACGTCTTCCTGATGTACTACAAGGCCGGTCCGACAGCGGCCTATACAGTCAGCGAGATGACGGACTCGGCGCAGGGCTGGGACTGGTCGCATTACCTCAATCCCAAGGTCGATGCGCTGTGGCAGCAATGGCAGGCCGAGTTCGATGAGAACAGGCGCAAATCGTACCTGATGCAGATCGAACAGATCGGCCGCGACGATGTGCCGTGGCTGTTCCTGCACGAACCACAATCGCTCTGGGGCGTCGCCAACCGGCTGTCCTGGACACCGCGTAACGACGACATGATCCATGCCGAGGATTTGAGCCTGAGGCCGGCGTGATCCGCTTTGTCGCTCGCCGTATCGCGACTTCTGCCATCGCGGTGTTCGGCGTGGTGACGATCATCTTCGTGCTGGCTCGGCTGGTTGGTGATCCTGTGGCGCTGATGATGCAACCCGGCATGACCCGTGCCGACGTTGCTGCTTTGCGGCACGGCCTGGGCGTCGACGAGCCAATCCCGCAGCAATATTTTCATTTCGTCATCGGGGCGCTGCACGGCGATTTCGGTATCTCGCCCTGGCAATCGCGGCCTGCATTCGGTCTGGTGATGGACCGGCTGCCGGCAACCCTGCAACTCACCGTTGCCGCCCTTGGCTTCGCTACGGTGTTTGGTATCGCCCTCGGCACGATGGCCGCCGCGCGCCCCGGTTCCTGGATTGTCCGGCTTTGCGACGCGATATCGATGACCGGCCAGGCGATGCCGAATTTCTGGTTGGCGCTGATGCTGGTCCTGCTGCTGTCGACCACGCTGCGATGGCTGCCGCCAGCCGGCTACGGCCACATCGAAAACCTGATCATGCCCACACTGTCGCTCGGCCTGTTCGCCATGTCGCGGCTGGCCCGGCTCGTACAGTCCGAGCTGGAGGCGGCGCTGCGCCAGGACTATGTGCGAACCGCACGTGCCAAGGGACTGAGCGAACCTGTCGTTCTGCTGCGCCATGCGCTGGCGAACGTTGCGATCCCGCTGGTCACCGTGCTTGCCGTGGATTTCGGTCTGCTGATGGGTGGGGCGGTCGTAACCGAGTCGGTGTTCGCCTGGCCCGGCGTCGGCCGGCTGCTGATCCAGGCAATCGGCCAGCGCGACTTCCCCATCCTGCAGGCCGGCGCCTTCGTCATCGCAACTATCGTCGTAATGACCAGTTTAATCGCCGACCTTGCTTACGCCGTGCTCGATCCGAAGATCCGCCATGCCTGAGATCGTAGCAGACAACGCGCTTTCTGCGCCATTGCCGCGTCGCGTATCCACGCTTCCGTGGGGCCGCATCTGGCGGGGGATCAGGCTGTCGCTCAATCCGGTTTATATCGCGGCCGCATTCCTTACGGTCCTGGTGGGGGCGGCGATCTTTGCGCCGTGGATCGCTCCGTTCGATCCGCTGCAGGGCGACGTGCTGAGCAACCTGGCACCCCCAGGCCTGGACGACAGCGCCGGCCCACCGCATCTGCTGGGGACCGATATGCTGGGCCGCGACGTGCTGAGCGGCATCATCTTCGGGGCGCGCATTTCGCTGATCGTCGGGCTGTCGTCTGTGATCGGCGCCGGATTGATCGGATCGGCACTGGGCATCCTGTGCGGCTATTTCCGGGGCATGCTGGACGAGGTGCTGATGCGTCTGGTGGATATCCAGTTGGCGTTCCCGTTCATCCTGCTGGCAATCTTCATCATGTACGTGCTTGGCCAGGGCCTTGGCAATGTCGTCACCGTGCTGGTGATCGCCAGCTGGCCAATCTATGCTCGCATCGCCCGCGCCGAAGCGATGCGCCTGCGCGAAGCCGAATTCGTCGAGGCTGCCCGAGCGCTTGGTGCCGGGCACACCCGGATTCTGCTGCGGCACATTGCGCCGAATGCCACGCAGCCGCTGATCGTCATCGCCACCTCGGCGGTGCCGCAGATGATCATCTTCGAGGCCGCGCTGAGCTTCCTCGGGATCGGTCTGCCGCCCTCTGAAATCTCCTGGGGTTCGCTGCTGGCCGCGGGCCGGGACTACCTGGAACAGGCCTGGTGGATCGCGACCTTTCCCGGACTGGCCATCATGGCGACGGTCCTGAGCGTCAATGTCCTGGGCAATCGTTTGAAGCAGCGCCTGGATCCCAGGTCGCGCCATCTGTAGCAGAAGCGGAACAAGTTGTGATGACGATCAAGATGCAATCGGAAAAACCGGGTCGAAAACTGCGCTTTGGTGCATTCATCAACGTGCCGGGGTGTCACCCCACCGGGTGGCGGCATCCCGATGCGGTGGCGGAGAGCGACATGAGTTTCGCCGTGCTGGCCGACATCGCCCGGCTGTCGGAGCACGGCAAGCTGGACGCGATATTCTTTCAGGACAGCGCAGCCGTGCCGGGCAGCGGCGGTCTGTACGGCGGCAAACCGTTCAATGTGCGCAGCGGGCGCCAAGCGTATATCGAGCCGGTCAGCGCCATCGCCGGGTTGGCGGCGATCACATCGAACATCGGCCTGATCTCCACCTGCACCACCAGCTACAACGAGCCGTATAACCTGGCGCGGCGCTTCCTCACCATCGACCACATCAGCGGGGGGCGGGCCGGCTGGAACCTGGTAACCTCGCAGATCGAGGACGAGGCAATGAATTTCGGCCGCGACGCGCATCTGGATCACGCGTTGCGCTATGAGCGTGCCGCCGAGTTCTGCGACGTCGTCGTCGGGCTGTGGGACAGCTGGGAGGACGATGCCTTCCCGCGCGACAAGGCGAGCGGCGTATGGTTCGACCGCGAAAAGATGCACATCCTGCATCATCGCGGCAAGCACTTCACGGTGCGCGGGCCGCTGAACGTATCGCGCTCCCCACAGGGCCGGCCGGTGATCGCGCAGGCCGGGTCGTCAGATGTCGGTATGGGACTGGCCGCGCGCACGGCGGACATGGTGTTCACGGCGCAAACCACGGTGCGGGATGGACGCGCCTTTTGCGCCGACATGCGCGACCGGGCCACTCGTTACGGGCGCGGTCCGGAGGATATTCGGATCTTCCCCGGATTGATGCCGATCGTCGGACGCACCGAGGCTGAGGCGCTGGAGAAGTACGAGGAACTTCGGTCGCTGGTGAGCGACGATGTCGGGCTGCGCGGGGTCTCTCGTTTGTGCGGCGGTCTGGACATCTATCAATACGATCCCGACGGACCGCTGCCGCCGTTGCCACCGAGCAATGCGGCCCGTGCGCGGCAGGACATGATCATCGCGATGGGGCAGCGCGGCATGAGCATCCGCGAGATCGGCCGCGTGCTGGGTATGTCGCAGGGGCACCGGGTCGCCTATGGCACGCCAAAGCAGCTTGCGGACGACATGCAGGAGTGGCTTGAGGCCGACGCCTGCGACGGCTTCAACCTGCTGTTCGCGCACTACCCGAAGCCGGTCGAGGAATTCGTCACGCAGGTGGTGCCGGAGCTGCAACGGCGCGGCATCTTCCGGACGGAATACGAGGGCACCACGTTGCGCGCCAACCTGGGTGTGCCGGTGCCGGCCAACGGCTTCGTGCG
>JAQGHW010000279.1 GCA_028291505.1 Rhodopila sp.
TTGAAAGGCCCTTGCGGGTCCAGCCGGAGCCTGATGCTGTCCAACTAGAGCATTTTCAGCCCTGACTGTACAGCCTGAAAATGCTCTAACCTTTGTTTGATCGCATGATTCACACGCTTCGTGCGAACAGCGCGTCCTGCGGACGACGAACGTTCCCCTCGCGTTTCGTCAGCTTGGCTGACGCCAACGAAACGCTAGCCGCTCAGCGTGATCATGCTCTAATTTCTGTCGAATGGAACTCCGGCTCGAACGCATGTGTCTGGGCGATCTGCCGCCGCTGAACACGCTGACGGACATCGACTGCCTGTTTCTGACCCGGACGCCGATCATCGATCTGTCGCTGCTTGCGGGTTTGACGCAGCTGCGGGTGCTGGGGCTGCGACTGACCCGGGTTGCCGATGTTTCGCCCCTCGCCCGCCTGACGCGGCTGGAAAGCCTGATCCTGTCGTTCACCCCGGTTGCGGACGTTGCGCCGCTGGCCGGATTGCACCGTCTGCAAAGCCTCTATTTGACGGGAAGCCTCGTCGCGGACATCGCGCCGCTGGCGGGTCTGAGCGCGCTGACCCGACTCGATCTAGGCGGCACGGCGGTCGCCGATCTTCGGCCATTGGCAGGCCTGACCGAGCTGGAAAGCCTGCAACTATCCAGCACGCGCGTGATCGATCTCACCCCGTTGGCCGGGCTGAACAAGCTGCGGGTTCTGGAACTCGGGGATACCGCGGTCAGCGACCTGTCGCCGCTGGCCGGCCTGGCGTCCCTGCGCCGCCTGGACATACGCGGCACACATGTGACGACCACCGAACCGCTATCGCACCTGCCCGACCTGCAGGTCATGTCGGCGACGACATTCCGCCGCCGCCGAACCACCTGACTTAACGCGAGTAGAACTCGACCACGAGGTTCGGTTCCATCTGCACCGGATACGGCACGTCCGAAAGCTTCGGCGCGCGCGCGAAACGGCCCTTCATGGCGCGGTGATCGACTTCCAGATACTCCGGAACGTCGCGTTCGCTGCTCTGGGTCGCATCCAGCACCACGGCGAGCTGCTTGGATTTCTCCTTCACCTCGATCGTGTCGTTGTCCTTCACCAGGTACGACGGGATGTTGACGCGCTTGCCGTTGATCAGCAGATGCCCGTGCGAGACGAACTGACGCGCGGCGAATGGGGTTACGGCGAACTTCAGGCGGTAGCATACCGCGTCGAGCCGGCGCTCCAGGATCTCGATCAGGTTCTCCGAGGTGTCGCCCTTCCGGCGCACCGCTTCCTCATAGTACTTCCGAAATTGCTTCTCGCCGATGTTGCCGTAGTAGCCCTTCAGCTTCTGCTTCGCCATCAACTGAGTGCCGAAATCGGTCGGCTTCTTGCGGCGCTGGCCATGCTGGCCGGGTCCGTATTCCCGCTTGTTGACAGGCGACTTCGGCCGGCCCCAGAGGTTGATGCCCAGCCGGCGGTTGATCTTGTACTTACTCTCGGCGCGCTTGGTCATTTGGCGCGTTGCCCTTTTCGGTCCTGTTGTTGCACCGGTAGGCCCATCGGTCGCATACCAATGGGCGGGTTCGGACCCTGAAGGCCCGTCCACGTTCCCGGCCGTGAAGAGCGGGGCGTATAGGCGCCACGCCCGCGCCTTGTCAAACATTCCCCGCCTCGCTAGCAACCGCTCCCATGATCAATCGCGGCGACATCATCTGGCTCGGCATATCCGCCGGCGTCATGGGCAGCCTGATCGGCGGCATGATGCTGGGCATCGGCATGGACCTGATTGTCAACGATCAGCCCTGGGGATGGCTGCTGCTGCTGCCCGGCGCACCCGTTTCGGCCGTCCCCGGCTGGCTGCTGGCCCGCAAGCTGGCCCGCCAGCTTTAACCGCCCGGCGCCGGGGCTGTTTAGCGCGCAATCCAGGTCTTGGCCGGACTAAGCGATACGATAGGTAGCTGACGGGGGTCACCCGATAGTCCCGTATCCGTATATGGCCTGGGCGATTCAATGCAGAGCGCGCAGAGGGGACGCAGAGCGCGCAGAGAAGAGTTTATGCCAGGAATGTCGCACGTGCGCTTCCTCTGCGCGCTCTGCGTCGAATCGCGGATTGAGACCGGACATAGTCGGTGCCAATTAACCTCGGTTCCGATCGGCCTGACCGCGCGGCCGACAAGCGAAATCAAGCCCGGGCCCACCTCGGCAGGAGGATAAAGCTGCTCTGCCGCCACACTGCTCGATTGCCAGAGGTCTCGCTGGTACTGTCACGATTGTCGCCCCGGCATCCGATCGTTATTTTTGAACACTGTCCGCCAGCAACGGTAGCCGACTCCCCCTACCCCGCCGCATGACCCTCACCTATAATGTTCCGCGCTTGCATGATCGCCCCGGATGCATCGGCGCACCGACGGAAAAGGCGCAGACGTGAACCCGCGACAGCACCGCCATCACATGCTTTGGACACTGATACCGATCCTGCTGCTGATCGCCGGCACGCCCCTCGCCGCCGATCAGCCGATCGACCAGGATCAGGCGATGGCGTTATTGCGCGAGGGCAAACTCCAGCAGGCGCTTCAGGCGTTCGATGCCATCATCGCCTCCAACCCACCCGACCCGAGTGCCGCGCTGTACAGCGCCAGCATGCTGAATCTGGAGGACGGTGACTGGCGCGCAGCCAAGCCGTACGTCAAACGGTTGGTCAAGTTGCGCCCCGCATCATTTCAGGCCTGGGAACTGATGATCCAGGTAGATCAGGCCGACGGCGACCTCCAGGACCGCGACGACGCCATCCGATCGCTCTATGAAACATGGCATCGCGCGCAAGATCCTGAGACACGGGCAAAAGTATCGTTCGTCCGCGACCGCATCGCGGGGCCAAAGCACACCCTGCTCGGGCAGCAGGCACTCGATCCCGGCGGCGGCGATGTCCTGCGCTTCCAGTTCCAGCCAACGGAAGAACTGGCACACCCGCGCCACGTGATTGTGGTGCGGTCTGATGACGAAACGAATTCGCGCTGGCGAGAGAATGGCACGGTGTCGTATGGAACCGTAGTCTACCATCTCGACACCGTCGAACAGATCGCAGTCGGCCAAATCACGATCCGGCCTTACGAATACTACCTCGAGCCGCCCGATTACGATCGGGTGCGCGCCAAGGTCGTCGAAATCCTGGCCGGCACCGCCCAGCCGCTCAGCGGTCAGGCCGACCCGTTCTGGGCCGGCGAGCCAGCCCAATAGGTCAGGTTGCCGTCATCCCGCCATCCACCTCATACGCCACCCCGGTGACGTAGCTGGCGCGTTCCGAACAAAGCCACACCACCATCTCGGCGATTTCCCGCGGTTCGCCGTAACGGCGCATCGGCGTGCGCGCGATGATGGCTTCGCCTCGCTTCTCGCGGTTCGGGGCCGTCATCCGGGTGGCGATGTATCCGGGGCAAACGGCGTTCACCCGGATCCCTTCCTCGGCGTATTCCAGCGCGGCCGTCTTGGTCAGGCCGATCACCGCGTGCTTGGCGGCAACGTAACCGCTCGAGGTCCGCAACCCGATCAGCCCCGCGATCGACGCCGTATTGACAATCGCGCCGCCCCCACCCGCTCGGAGCAGCGGAATCTCGTGCTTCATGCACAGCCAGACGCTCTTGAGGTTGACTTCGATCATGCGGTCGAAGGAGGCCTCGGACCATTCGTGGGTCAACTGGCCGGCCGAATCCACCTGATGCGGCGCGATGCCCGCGTTGTTGAACGCACAATCGAGCCGGCCATACGCCGCCATCACCCCATCGAGCATGCTCTGCACCTGCTCCGCGACCGTAACGTCACCCGACAGCGAGATCGCCTGGCCGCCGTTGCCGTTGATCAGCGAAACCGTTTCCCGAGCCGACTCCGCCTCGTAATCGGCGACCGCCACACGGGCGCCTTCGCGGGCGAATGCCAGCGCTGCCTCCCGCCCTATGCCGTTGCCGCCGCCCGTCACCAGGGCAATTTTTCCGTCCAGCATACCGGTCATCTGTTTCCTCCCCAAGCGTCGTGACCCCAAAGCGTCGTTAGCCCCAAGCGTCGCCGGCGCAGCATCCCGCACTGTTTCCGGATTATCAATCGCCACGGGCTTCCCATGTCCACGCCATGCCCGGAAACATCTCTCCGCTTCGCCTGGCGACACCCTGGCGAGACGTCATCATCCTCTGCCGGAAATGCGGCAAGAAGCGCGATGACGGGTTTGGCCCGAAGCGCAAGGACAGCCTGAAAACGGCGCTACGTCAGGCGTTGCGAGACACCGGGCGGCGCCGGCAGGTAGATACTATCCACATCATTCCGGTCGGCACCGACGGTTCCGGCGCCATGCGGACCCTACTTGGCCACTACGCCGGCCCGCATCTGGCCGTCACCGACTGGGCCGTCACCGACTGGGCCGTCACGGACTGGGCTGTCACGGACTGGGCCGTCACGGACTGGGCGGGCACCGGCCGCGACACTGTCGAAGCCGCCTGACTGACGCCGCCACAGCCGAGCATAGACCCCGTTACGCTGCAGCAGTTCGGCGTGTGACCCGGCTTCGACGATACGGCCCCCATCCAGCACGATCAGCCGGTCCATCCTGGCGATGGTGGACAGCCGGTGAGCGATGGCGATGACCGTGCGGCCTTCCATCAGCCCGTCGAGCTGTTCCTGGATAGCCGCCTCGACCTCGGAATCCAGCGCCGAGGTCGCTTCATCCAGCACCAGGATCGGCGCGTCCTTCAGGATCACCCTGGCCAGCGCCACGCGCTGCCGCTGGCCGCCCGACAGCTTCACCCCACGCTCGCCCACATGCGCGTCGTAGCCGCGGCGGCCGTGCCAGTCCTCCAGCCCCAGGATGAAGTCATGCGCCTGGGCCTGCCTGGCGGCGGCAACGATCTGCGCTTCGGTCGCCTGGGGCTGTCCGTAACGGATGTTCTCCGCGATCGAGCGATGCAGCAGAGACGTGTCCTGCGTCACCATGGCGATGTGCCGGCGCAGGCTCTCCTGGGTCACGCCGGCGATGTCCTGCCCGTCGATCAGGATGCGGCCGGATGCCGGGTCGTAGAAATGCAGCAGCAGGTTGACCAGCGTCGATTTGCCGGCACCCGACGGACCGATCAGCCCGACCCGCTCACCGGGTGCGATCGTCAGGTCGATGCCGTGCAACACCGCGAGGTTACGCTCGCCGAGGTCCTCCCGGACCCGCCCGTAATCGAAATGCAGGTTTTCCACCCGGATCTCGCCGCCGCTCACCTGAAGTTCGACGGCATCCGCCGGGTCGGGCATCTGCCGCGGCACGTCGATCGAACGCATGCCGTCCTGCACCGTGCCGATGTTTTCGAAAATCGAGGTGACGCTGCGGGCCACCCAGCCGGCGATGTTGTTCAGCTGCCACGCCAGCGGAATCGCCGTGGCGACGGCGCCGATCGCGATGTGCCCCTCCGACCACTGCCACAGCGCGACCGCCGACATCGACACGATCAGGCAGGCATTCATCAGCCCGAGGGTCACGGTGTAGCCGGTGGTCATCCGCGTCTGGTCGCGAAACGCGGCGGTGTGGTCGTCGATCGCGTCGCGCACGAATTCGTCCTCGTCGCGGGCACGGGCGAACAGCTTGACGGTCAGGATGTTGGTATAGCTGTCCACCACACGCCCGGTCAGGTTGGAGCGCATCTCCGACACGTGGCGGGAACGGTCGCGCAGGCGCGGAACAAAATAACGCAGCATGGCCGCGTAGCAGATGAACCAGAGCACCATCGGCAAGGTCAGGCGCCAGTCCAGGCGCCCCAGCAACACCAGGGCGCTGGAGCCATAAACCAGGATGTACCAGGCGGCGTCGAACGCCATCACAAGGCTTTCCCGCAGCGCCGGCCCGGCCTGCAGGACTCGGTTGGCGATGCGCCCGGCAAAGTCGTTCTGGAAGAACGTCCAGCTTTGCCGCACCACATGCCAGTGATTCTGCCAACGGATCATGTTGGAGAAGCCAGGATTGACGATCTGGTTCACCAGCACTGAATGCGCCAGGAAAACCAGCGGGCGCAGCACCAGCAGCACCGCCGCCATTCCCAGCAGAACCAGGCCCTGGTCGCGGAACAGCGTGTCCGGTGAGTGCGAGGACACCAGGCTGACGACCCGGCCGATAAATGCCGGGATCATCGTGTCGAGGACCGCGATCAGGCCGCCGAACACGAACAGCGCAACCGTCAACCCCCGCACCTGGCGGATGTAGAACCAGTAGAACCCGACGAGCCCGGCGTTTGGTGGCGGGGCCGGCGTGCCGGCGGTGGGGTCCAGAAGGGCTTCGAAGCGGCGCAACATGGGTAACAGCGGTGGACCCTGTTGGCCGCCTCGTCAATCGCATCCTGCCCTTGCCGTCACTTTTCCGGGAGCCTGCCGCCAATGTGTGGCGGAACACATTCCGCCTGATCGGCGTTCCGCCACATGTTTGCCGGCTCGTTGAACCAGGGCCCCTGGATAAGCGCCCCGATAAAGGAAATTAACGCAACCCGGATGCCGCGCGCGCGTTTGACGCGACGTCCCCGCAACCCCTCGGCGGCTTTCGGCAGCAGGATGACGTGATGAACAGCGAAAATCCCGGGCCCGGGGTGCGGATCGTCGCGCATCCACTCCTCCGCATCCTGGTGTCGTTTCCCATCGCCTGCTTTTGCGGCGCACTGGCGACAGACATCGTCTACACACGAACAGCCGACATGATATGGGCGGATTTCTCCGCATGGCTGCTGGCGGCAGCCATGTTCATGAGCGTGCCGGCCGTCATCGTGGGCTTTGTCGATCTCCTGGCCAATCGCCGCGTGCTGTCGCAGCGGCAGGTTTGGCCGATTGTGATCGGCAGTGTGCTCGTCCTGGTCCTCGGGCTTTTCGATAACCTGGTTCACAGCCGGGACGCCTGGACGTCGGTCGTACCGGCCGGTCTGGCTCTG
The DNA here is from genome assembly GCA_028291505.1 of Rhodopila sp. Taxonomy (GTDB): domain Bacteria; phylum Pseudomonadota; class Alphaproteobacteria; order Acetobacterales; family Acetobacteraceae; genus Rhodopila. Next base: position 6,913 of record JAQGHW010000279.1, read on the forward strand.
TCCGCGGTCACTGTCATCGCCCTGCTGATCACAGTCTGGTTCGGCAGCGTCAGGCTGTACCGGCCAGTCGTGGCGGTGCAATATTCGGGAGCGCGCCCATGAGATCCGCAACGGCCAGGCTGATCCCGCGGCTGGCGTTCGGCGGGGTGGCGATCCTGGCGCTTACCGGCGCCAGTGCCGACGATTTCGATGTCCGCACCCAGATCGGACCGAACCCGGTCCTGCCCGAACTGCAGCAATATCTGGTGCCGCCGATGCATCTCGCCCCGGTGGTGGGCTGGAAGGCGGGCGAGACACCGAAACCAGCCTCCGACCTGCGCATCCAGGCCCTCGCAACCGGCCTGGAGCATCCACGATCCGTCTACACCTTGCCGAACGGCGACGTGCTGGTGGTGGAATCGCGAAGCCCCAACATCGAGCCCACCAGACGGCCCAAAAACATCGTCATGAACTGGGTGGAATCGATCGTCACCTCCGCCGGGCTCACCGCCGGCAGCAACCGGATCACCTTGCTGCGGTCCACCCATGGCGACGGCAAGCCTGACGTCCGGACCGTCTTCCTCGATCATCTGGCTTCTCCGTTCGGCGTGGCGCTGGTCGGCAACGACCTTTATGTCGCCAACACCGATGCGATCCTGCGCTTCCCCTACACCACCGGTGAGACCACCATCACACAGCCCGCAACCGTGCTGACGCCGCTGCCGGGCGGCCCGATCGACCACCACTGGACGAAAAGCCTCGTCGCCAGTGAGGATGGCACGAAGCTCTACGTCGGCGTTGGCTCCAACAGCAACATCACCGAGAATGGCATCGGCGCCGAATATGAGCGCGCCGCCATCTGGGAGGTCGACCGCGCGACTGGCGCCCATCGGATCTTCGCCAGCGGTCTGCGCAACCCGAACGGCCTGACCTGGGAACCGCAGAGCCATGTGCTCTGGACCGTCGTGAATGAGCGCGATGAGCTTGGGCCCAACCTCGTTCCGGACTACCTGACCTCGGTGAAGGATGGCGGTTTCTATGGCTGGCCGTACAGCTATTACGGGCAACACCTCGATCCGCGCGTACAGCCGCAGCGGCCGGACCTGGTGGCGCAGGCCATTGTGCCTGACTACGCGCTAAGCTCCCACGTGGCGCCGCTTGGGCTGGTCTTCGATACCGCGAACGGGATGCCTGCGCGGTATAGCGGCGGCGCGTTTGTCGGCGAACATGGCAGTTGGGATCGGCAGATACTCAACGGCTACAAGGTCGTCTTCATACCCTTCAGCGGCGGCAAGCCGAACGGCACGGCCGAGGATGTCGTGACGGGATTTCTGGATGATGGCGGCAACGCGCATGGCCGCCCGGTCGCGCTCGCACTGGACAAAACGGGTGCCCTGCTGATCGCCGACGATGTCGGCAACACGGTCTGGCGCGTGAGTTCCGCCACGCAGGCCCAGGCCGAGAACAGTCGTTGAAACGAGTGAAAGTCGGGGGATGTTGCTTATCCCCCGAAACGCCTCGTCGCTGTTAGTACCAGTGGCCTCGAACCCAGTAGGGTCCTTCCCAATGCGGCGGCACCCAGACGCGGCGCGGCGCTGGATAGTAAGCGACCGGAGGTGCCACATAGGCGACCGGCGGCGGCGCATAGTAAACGGGCGGCGGCGGCGCCACGACGACCGGCGGCAACACGATTCCCACGCCCCAGCCGCCACGCCACCATGCCATCGCGTTGTGCGGCGCAACGGAGACACCGACAGCGGCCAGTCCGGCTACCGCGGCCACAGTACCAAGACGCTTCAGGAAGACCATTTCAACCTACCTGCCTGAGGGTTTGTAAGGTCCATGCGATATACCGGGCATCTGTTACAGACCTATTTCCCGATTGTTTCCAGGACCGACGCGCCGCCCGTCGTCGAGATCAAACATTCGGGAGCGGCAAACATTCGGGAGCGGAACGTCCGGCCGCGTGGTCATGACGCGGTGTGGTCATGAGAGGGGCACGCCATAGACGCGCGCGGCGGTCCCCGCGAATAGCGCGGCCTTCTCCGCCACCGAAGCGCCGGCGGCGATCCGTTTGAACGCGTTCCACGTCACCTGGTAGGAACTCCAGCGCTTCTGCACCGGGAAGTTGCTTTCGAACATGCAGCGTTCGGCGCCGAACAGTTCGATGCTGGTCTCCAGCCACGGGCGCCAGGCGGCGGCGACCTCCTCCGACGTGGGCGGCATGTCGCGCGACGGGGTCCCGGCACCCGGCAATCGGATCGGCAGCGCGCCCAGCTTGACCGTCACGTTCGGGCGTTTGGCCAGCACCGTCATGCCGGCCTTCCAGTCGGCGAACACCTTGGTTCGGTCAGCGGCGTACGGTCCACCCAATATCGGGCTGCCCACGTGGTTCAGCACGATCGGGGTATTCGGAAAGGCATCCGCCAATTCGCCGACCTCATCCAGTTGCGGATGATACACCCACGCATCGAACGCCAGACCGAGTGCCGCCAGGCCGGCGAAACCGGCTCGGAATGCGCTGTCGCGCAGCATGCCCTGCACCGGCACGACGTTATGGATGCGGTCCGAGGCGTCCCAGGCGGTGGATTGGCGGATGGCGGCAAACCGGCCGCCGCTGGCGATCAGGTGCCGTTCCAGCAGGCCGAGCGCGCGATTGCCGGCCAGCAGGTCGACCCTCCCAACCATGCGGGCACAGACGCGGCAAGCACCGAACACGCCGCTGGCACCCATCGCCGCGATGCCCGTCACGAACTCGGTTTCGCCCAGTGATTTTTCTTCCTCGGGCCCGCCGGCGCGATACATCGAACGGCATTCCTCAAACACCGTCGCGATCACGTTGTGGCCGCTGGCAACGTCGGCAAGCAGTTCGGGCAGCAGGTAAACGTTACCTTCCCGCACCCACATATGATGGTGCGGATCGATGATCGGCAACTCAGGCTCCAGCGCGGCTTCGGTGTGCCTGTCCAGCCACGCCTGATCGACCTGCCCCGCGATATGGCTGCCGGACATTGGGTTTTACTCCGCCGCGGCCACGGTCTGGTCGGGCTCACCGAGTTCCAGCTGGCGCGGCGCGACCTCCTTACCGAACAGGGCGATGTTGGATTTCGCGTCCTGGTGCGTCAGTTGTCCGCCCTGCCCAAAGAACAACAGATGACCGACGCCGCCCATCCGCTGGTTGAATGCCTTCAATTGGTTGAACACGTCGTCGGGCGTGCCGGCGAAAACGGTTTCGGTGTCCATGAACTGCTCGACCGTCGCGGTGCGGTGATCGATCGGCACACCGTTGCGGTCCGTCACCATCCGATGGGCGCGCGGACCAGCCTTCAGCATCGCAACGTTCGCCCCGATCGAGTTGTAACCCGGCGGATTGGTGAACGGTTCGAACACCACAGGCGCGGTCCGCACGTAGTCGGCAATGATATCCGCGCGCCGCAATCCTTCCTCCCGCGTGTCGCCAACCCCGATGATCGCGGCGTAGGCCATACGATCGGGACCCGCTTCCCAACCCAGTTCACGGGCGCGCTTGCGGTAAGCCTCATACATCGGCTTGGCGAGACCGCCGGACAGCAGCGTGCCAACGACATGGCCACGTTCGGCGGCGGCGGTACCGGTATCGACGCTCATGCCGGTCATCCAGATCGGCGGCGTCGGCTGCTGGATCGGTCGCGGCCAGATATTGACCGCGCGATACTGGTAGAACTCGCCCTCCCACGAAAACGGCCCAGTCGTGGTCGACAGCGCCTTGATGATCAGGTCGTGCGCTTCCCAGTAGCGGCGCATCAGCCGGCCGGGGTTCGAATTGGCCGGGGCAATCTCATACGGCGCGCCCTTCACCAGTCCCATCTCGATCCGCCCACCCGACAGGCAGTCGAGCCATGCCATTTCCTCCGCCACGCGCACCGGGTCCGGCCGGTTGGCGATCGGGTTGCCCAGGCTCAGCAGGCGTGCCTTCTTCGTTTCACGTGCAATGATCGACAGCGCCATCGGCACCGAAACGG
>JAQGHW010000281.1 GCA_028291505.1 Rhodopila sp.
TGGCACGCTGCCCTATATCGCGAGAACCGAGGGCATCGTTGTGTATGAGCGGTGAGGACCTGGGGATATGCCTGCCGCTATCCCGGGCCGGAGGATTACGCGCTGCCGTTACCGGATGAACTGCTGCAATCAACCGCTACGATAAATCAGATTACCGTTTTCGTTCGATCACTGCTCGCCCGAGTGGCCGGGTTCACGCGTGGCATCGCCTAGTTCAGCCTCGGATCGGGCACGCGTGCGGCCACCAGCACATCCACCGCCAGCGCCCCCGCTTCCAGCAAGGCAGCCGAACAGGCGTTGGCGGTCGCGCCCGAGGTCATCACGTCATCGATCAGCAGCACGGTCCGGCCGGTGATCTGCCCCATGCGCGGCTGTCGGACGGTGAATGATCCGGCCACCTCACGGGCCCTTTCCTCCGGCGACTTTTCATCCAAGGGGGTGGTGCGCCGGATCCGGATCAGCGTATTCGGCAGCACCGGACGTGCGGCCAGCCGGCCGACGGCGTAGGCCAGCACCGCGGCCTGATTGTACTTGCGCTGAAACAAGCGCCGGCGATGCAGCGGCACCGGCACCAGCACATCGGCCGCCGCCAGCAGTGCCGCCGCCGCCCGCGTCATCATCGGGGCCAGGATCTGTGCCAGCTCGATCCGGTCGCCGTGCTTCAGCGGCAGGATCAGGCGGCGAGCCTGGGCGTCATACCGCAGTGCCGCCCGCGCCTGGCGGAACAGCGGCGGGTGTTCACGGCACGCTGGACATACGCCCTCAGCACCGCCCTGTTCGGCGGACGCGAACGGCACCCCACAGCGGTTGCAAAACGGGGCAGTGATGAAATTCGTATGGGTGAAGCAGGCGGCGCATAGCTGCCCCTGCACGCGGACCGGTTTGTCGCACGCCGCACACCGTGGCGGCAGCAGCAGATCGAGCCCAAGGAGCCCAAGCCGCCGCAACCGCAGCGCGACCCTGTGGACCACGATACTGCGAGCGGCGACTTGGCGGGGGTCAGGCGGCGGCGTGGGTTTCGCCCGGTATGCCGAACACCACGGTCCCGTCACGCTTGATTTCGTGCACGAGGTCGATCTCCCACGACAGGTAGGCGTTCATGGCTTCCTCGATGCCGGAGTTCCGATCATACGGACGTAGGTAGAAGTCGATGCAGGCCTCGTCCGGCGGCGTGGTCCGATCCTTCATCAACGGACGGCCGAACGCCTGCCAGGCGTCGGTGCCGCCATCCAGCACGTGGACTTCGGCACTGGTCAGGCCGGTTACCTCGGGCACCGCCAGGCGCGCCAGCATGCCGTCGGGGGAGGTGATCACGACGTGCCGGGCGGCGGACAGTTGGGGGCCAAGCGCGGCAAGGCGGCTGCGGATACCCCAGATGGCACCAGGAATGTGGCGATCGCGGAAATCGACGCTGCGCCCCAGATCGAGCACCAGTGTGCCGGCGCCGCTGTCCAGCAGATGCACCAGTCCGGTCACGCCGATCAGGTTCACCGGGGCGGCCAGTTCAGGCACCGGAATGGGGGCGGTGCCGGTCGCCTTGATCGCCTCCAGCCCGCCCTCGACGACGAACACGTCACGATGGCCCATCTGGCGCAGCCACGACGCCGCCATCCGGGCGCGCACGCCGGTGTCGTCCACCAGCACGATCCTGGCGTTGCGGACGCCGACCCATGTGTCGGTCCCCTGGACAAGCTGCCCGCCCGGCGCGCTGCGGCTGCCGGGGCGGTGGCCGGCGCGGAACTCCACCGGATCGCGCACATCCAGCACATACAGCGTGCGGTCGGGATCTTCCTCGAAACGGGTGAGGTCGAGCGGCCCTATGACGCCCACGCCAGAGTGTTCGGCGAACGCCCGGGCACGCTGCAAGGCCAGCGCGGCGGTCTTCGGGGTGCCGGGCTGGAATTTCTCGGAGCGTCCGCGATCGCAGCGCAGCCCGGCGAGTTCCCAGCCCATGGTGCCGTTGCGCAGCGCCACCACCTTGTTGGGGATGCCGGCCTGACGCAGGCTTTCGGCACCCATGATGCTACGGGTGCGACCGGCGCAGTTGACCACCACCAGGGTCTTTGGGTCAGGCACGATGTCGGCGATGCGGTAGGCCAGTTCACCGCCCGGCACGCTGATCCCGGTCGGGATCGACATGCGGGTGAATTCCTCCAGGGTGCGGCTGTCCAGCACCACCATGTCGCGTCCGGAATCGATCCAGGTTTTCAGGTCTCGGGCATCGACGCTTTCGGTGCCGTAGTGGTGTTCTACCCACTCACCGAACGCCTTGGACGGGACGTTGACGCCGCTGAACAGCACGTTGCCGGCGGCTTCCCACGCCTTGGTGCCGCCATCCAGGACGGCAACGGCGGTGCAGCCGATGGATTCCAGCCACTCGGCCAGCGTTTCGGCCAAGCCCCGGCCGTCGTCGACACAGCAGATGCGGGTGGCGAGGCGCGGCAGCAGCGCGCGCGCTCGGATTTCCTTCCGCGCCAGGCCGCAGGGGATCGCCCAGAACAGGTGCGAGGCGCCAAATTCGCCGTCCTCGCGCGCATCCAGCAGGGCGAGTTCCTGCCCATCGGTGATCCAGCCGAGCAATGTCTGGGCGCTGATGCGGGTCATTTGTCAAAATCCTCCGGTCGGATGGAACGGTAGAGCCGAGGCGGACAGCTTGGCAACGCACATGGAGGGGCGCACATGCGAGTGTATGGATTCCATGCTCGTTTTTGATCGAGATGCCGTGCGTCGCCATCGTGACCGGGCGGCGAAAACCGTGGGTCGGGTGGCGGATGTGCTGCGCGATGCGGCTGAGCGGTTGCTGGACCGGCTGGACGACACCAACCGGCGGTTCAGCGATGTGCTGGATGTGGGCGGCCGGGGCGTCGTCGCGCCGTTGCTGCGCGGGCGCGGGATGCGGGTGGTCAGTTGCGACCTGTCGCCGGCGATGGCTGCGCTGAACGGCGGTGCGTGCGTCTCGGCGGATGAGGAGTTCCTGCCGTTCGCCGCCGGCAGTTTCGACCTGATCGTCGCCAGCCTGTCGCTGCATTGGATCAACGACCTGCCGGGCGCGCTGATCCAGCTTCGCCAGGCGCTGCGGCCGGAGGGGTTGCTGCTCGCCAGCCTGCCGACGCTTGGCACTTTGGCCGAATTGCGTTCGGCACTGACGGAGGCAGAGGCTGAGATTTCCGGCGGCGCGGCGCCTCGGGTGTCGCCGTTTCCGGAGCTGCGGGATTGCGCGCATCTGTTGCAGAGGGCGGGGTTCGTTTTGCCGGTAGCGGATGTGGAGGATATTCGGCTGCTGTATGCCGATCCATTCGCGCTGCTGACGGATTTGCGTGCGGCGGGGGAGGCGAATGCCATCCGTCAGCGCGCCCGGTCCGCTCCGGCTCGCGCGCTGTTCCCGGCCGCGATGGACCGCTTGCCGGCGGAGGGGGAGCGGGTCGCGGTTACGCTGCGGATGGCAGTGATGACCGGGTGGGCGCCCGGCCATTGAACAAGCGGTGGCGGGGCCGGCCCGCCTTGAGGTGAAAACCTAGAACCGCTCCACCCCTAGAACCGTTCCACCCACGGACGCAATTCAACCTCCCACGTCCATGCGCTGCGCGGCTGGTTGGCGATCTGCCAATAGGTCTCGGCGATCGCATCGGGGTCCAGCATGCTGTCCGGATTGTCGTTTGGATCGGGCCGCACGGAGCTGCGGATGCCACCATCGATGACGAAGTGCGCGACATGCACCCCCTTGGGCGAGAGCTCCCGAGCCATGCTGGAGGCGAGGCCGCGCAGGGCGAACTTGCCCATCGCGAAGGCCGATGAGTTCGGATAGCCCTTCACGCTGGCCGAGGCGCCGGTCAGCAGGATCACGCCGGACCCGCGCGCGACCATGTGCCTCGCGGCCTGCTGGACTACGAGAAAGCCGCCGAACGCGCTGACCGAGATCGCGCGGGCGACATCCGCGGGATCGAGGTCGGTCACCGGGCCTCGGGCTCGGGCACTGGCGTTGTAGACGACGATGTCGGGCACACCCTGGGTGGCGATCACCACGTCGAACAGGGCGGCGACTTCCTCGGGTTCGGTGGCCTCGCAGGCGAAGGTGACGCCGGCGGTTTCCTCGGCCAGTTTTTGCAACTTGGTCGGATCGCGGGCGGCCATCGCCACCTGCAAGCCGTGGCGGGAGAACAGGCGGGCCAGGGAGGCACTCAGGCCGGGGCCGACGCCCACGATCAACGCGGTTTTGAGATCCATTTCAACGCCCTCCGGAAACGGGTACTATGACGCCCGTAATATAAGCCGCTTCTGGGGAAAGCAGCCAGAGCACGGCGTTGGCAACTTCCCGCGTGCTGCCGATGCGCCCCATCGGGACACCGGCGATCAGCCTCGTCAGCCGATCCGGCAGGCCGGCGCGGGCGTGCAGGCCGGTCTGGATCAGGCCGGGGCTGACGGCGTTGACGCGGATGCCGCGCAGCGCCAGTTCCTTGGACGCACCGATGGTCAGGCTTTCCAGCGCCCCTTTCGAGGCGGCGTAATGGATCCATTCGCCCGCCCCGCCCAGTTCGGCCGCTCGCGAGGATATGTTGACGATGGCGCCCCCTGCCCCGCCGCGGTCGGTGGCCATGCGGGCGACCGCCTCCCGGATCATCAGGAACGGCGCGCGCACGTTCACCGCCAGCACGGTGTCCAGCGTCTGGGTGGTTACCGTGTCGATCTTGCCCATCGGTCCCGGCGTGCCGGCGTTGTTGACCAGGGCGGTGACCGGACCAAATGCCTGGTCCACGGTGCGGTAGAGCGCCAGGATGGAGGCCTCGTCGGCCATCTCGGCCTGTACGGCGAGGGCCTTTCCGCCGGCCTCGGCGATGTCGGCGACGACCGCGTCGGCCCCTGACCGGTTCGACTGGTAGGTCAGCGCCACAGCGTATCCCCGCGCCGCCGCGAGCCTGGCGACGGCCTCACCGATGCCCTGGCTGCCGCCGGTAACGATGATCACTTCCCGCATCGCGCTTTCCCCCTTCTTTTGACCGACCGTTGCCGTATCATCCCGCGTTAACCAAGAGATACAACCCGGAGGGACGGCCGTGTTCGGTATGATGCAGACGCAGGGACTGATGATTTCCTCGATCCTGACCCATGCCGCGCGGCATCACGGGTCCGGCGAAGTGGTGTCCCGCACGCACGAGAACACCACGCATCGCTATACCTGGTGCGACGTGGAAGCGCGGTCGCGCCGCCTGGTGCGGGTGATGCAAACGCTGGGCGTCGGAGCCGGCGACCGCGTCGGCACGCTGGCCTGGAACGGTTTTCGACATCTCGAAGTATACTATGCGGCGCCGGGAATGCAGGCGATCTGCCACACCATCAATCCACGTCTGCACCCGGACGACATCGCCTACATTGTCAACCACGCGCAAGACAAAGTTTTGTTCGTCGACAGCAGTTTTGCGGCATTGATCACCGCGGTCGCGCCGCGGATCGCGGACAGTGTCCATACGGTCGTCATGCTGACGGCGCCGGAAAACATGGCGGAGGTGACCCTCGCACCCGGGATGACACTGGCGTGCTACGACCAGCTGATGGATGCGGCGGACGACGACTACGTCTGGCCGAATTTCGATGAGAACACCGCCAGCGCGCTTTGCTACACGTCGGGCACGACCGGGCGGCCGAAAGGGGTGCTGTACAGTCATCGCTCGACCTGGTTGCATGCCTACTCGACGGCGCTGCCGGACGTGCTGTGCATTCGCGCCAGCAGCCGCGTGCTGCCGGTAGTGCCGATGTTCCACGTCAATGCCTGGGGCATGCCTTATGCGGCGGCGCTGACTGGCGCCGCACTGGTGCTGCCCGGCCGGCACCTGGACGGTGCCAGCATGGCGAGCATCCTCAACTCCGAAGGGGTCACCTTCACCGCCGGCGTCCCCACGGTCTGGCTCGGCCTGCTGCAATACCTGCGGTCCAGCGGGGAACGGCTGGAAACGGTGCAGCGGATCATGACGGGAGGGTCCGCCGCCCCGCCGCTGCTGATCGAGGCGTTCCGCGACGAGTACGGGGTAGCGGTCGAGCATGGCTGGGGGATGACCGAGCTCAGCCCGGTCGGCACGTACAATGCGCCGAAGCCGGCTCAGGCGGGGCTGACGAAGGAGCAGGCGGCGGCGCACATGCTGAAGCAGGGGCGCATCCTGCCGGGGATCGACATGAAGATCGTCGATGGCGACGGTAAGGCGTTGCCGTGGGACGGTGTTGCGTTCGGCGACCTGATGGTGAAGGGCCCGTGGATCGCCAGCGCCTATTACGGCGAGGAACCCGGCAGCGCGCTGGACCAGGACGGCTGGTTTGCCACCGGCGACGTCGCCACGATCGATGCGGACGGGTTCATGGAGATCACCGACCGATCGAAGGACGTGATCAAGTCCGGCGGAGAGTGGATCAGCTCGATCACCCTGGAGAACATCGCCGTCTCCCACCCCGATGTCGTCGAGGCCGCGGTGATCGCCGCCACACACGCGAAGTGGGATGAGCGGCCGCTGCTGCTGGTGGTGCCGGCGCCGGGCAAGACGGTCGATCCTGCCTCGGTGCTGGCGCTGTATGCGGGCAAGGTCGCCAAGTGGTGGCTGCCGGATGACGTAATTGTCGTGACAGAACTTCCACATACCGCGACCGGCAAGCTGCTCAAGACGCGTTTGCGTGCCCAGTACCGGGATCATTACGTGACCGGATCCAAGGGGTAGGCTTTGGGACGGCCGAGGCCATGACGCCCTTTGTCCTTCTGTAGCCGCGCGGCCGGTGGATCAGAAACTCCTGGCCTGGGGCATGCGCGGCAGGGCAACGACCCTACCGCGGCTTTGGCTTTTCACCGACCAGGCGCGGTTGCCCGATCCCCGCGCCTCGGTGAGCCGGCTGCCTCGCGGCAGGGCCGGGGTCGTCCTGCGGCATGACCTGGATCCCGAACGAGCGGCGCTGGGGCGGCAGCTGGCGGTGATCTGCCGCGCGCGGCGGCTGGTTCTGGTGGTGGCCGGCGATGTGCGGCTGGCGGCGGCGCTGCGGGCTGGTGTGCATCTGCGCGGCGGGCGATGGCCGGGACCGCTGCGCCGTGGCGGGATGGTGACCAGTTCTGCCCACTCGATCCCGGACCTGCGGCGCGCGCGGGCGGCCGGCGCCATGCTGGTGTTCCTGTCGCCGGCCTTTGCGACCGCAAGTCACGCCGGCGCGGGCGGCCTGGGCCCGTTGCGCTGGGCAGCGATGGCCCGAACGGCCGATGCGGGCGCCGCGGACATCGGTATCGCGGCGCTAGGGGGTGTGGATGGACGGACGGTAACCCGGCTGCCGGTTCGGCTGGTGGATGCGGTCGGGGCGATCGGGGCGCTGGCATCCGGGTGACGGACTCGGTTCTTGACCGCGACCGTCAGGTATACGTCACAATTAGATGCCGGGAGCGGAGCCGGTTGGGCTGAATGGCGCCGGAGGCGGCTAACAGCGTGGCGGCCGGGCCAAAAACCGGGGGGCGGAGCCAGCCTGATCCGCGGCAAGATCCTGAAATTTCTGCGAACCCGAGATGACCCAGTTTGTGGCCCCCCCGCAACAGTGTTTCGGAAATACCATGCTGCGGTGCCGAAGCGGGTTGCGGTAAGGTGACGCTCCGTTCATTAACTTCCCTTAGGTCTGGCTGCCCCCCGCCGGTTCGCGGGATCAGACGGGCGGGGCCTGAGGGGATCGCCGGCGAACCGGTGTAATAAGGAGGATATTCATGCGTAAGCTTCTCATGGCCAGCGCCGCGGTTCTAGGAGCGTCCGGCGGTCTGGCTGTCGCCCAGACGACCACCCAGACAGCAAACCCGAACCAAGGCCAGTTGGCCGCCCCGTATGGCGCCGGCCCGGCCGCGAACAACAACAACAACGCCTGGGGCACCGCGAATACCCCGTCCGGTTCCGCCGCTGCTGGCCCGCTCAGCACGATTTATGCGCCGAACGTTGACGCGGTCCCGGCTCCGGGCACCATCGTCATCCGCCTGAACGGCCGCGTCGAAGTAGACGTGACCGCGAACTTCACATCTTTCGACAAGGGCGTGAACGCCAACGGGACGCCGAACGGTTACAAGGTTAACCCTGTCGGCGTCGCATCCTACTTCCGGCTGTATCCTGGCTTCGACGGACTGGCCGCGAACGGCCTGCGTTACGGCGCGGCGGTTGAGCTTCGTGAAAACTTCGGCGGCGCCAACGCCACCGGCAATACCGGATCAGCAGGTACGGGCGGGACGGCAACTGGTCCAAGCGGCAACACCTCGGCGGAAACCATCTTCGTCCGCCGCGCCTTTACGTATCTCGCGACGGATCAGGCTGGCATCCTTCGCCTGGGTCAGACCGACGGCGTGGTCGGCCTGTTCGACAACTGTATCTTCTACTCAGGGTGCTGGGACGCCGGCGTGGGCAACATCAACGGCGGCGACCCGCTGCAGAGCGCCGCTCCTGGTGGCTCTACGGTTAACTACGCCTTCCTGGCTCAGGCCGGTGCAGAGTATGGCAACAACAAGATCGTCTATCTGTCACCACAGGTGTTCGGCTTCGACTTCGGCGTTCAGTACGCTCCGAGCATGGGTAACTCGTTGCAGAACACGGGCAACGGAGTCGGCTGCAACCAGGCCGGACCAAGCTGCATCAGTGTAACGTCCGGCAATGATGCCACCCGCTGGTATAACCAGGTTGGTGTCGGGTTGCGCTACCAGCAAACGTTCGGCCCCGTCGATGTCAAGGGGTACGGCTTCTATGAGACCGCCGGCAAGGAAGACCTAACGACCTCGCCTTACGCGACCCCGGCTCAGGCGCGGGCTGGAACAATCGTGGGTGGCGTGGTCGCGAGCGCACAAACCTTGCGCTACGACAACCTGAGCTTCTACCAGGCGGGCCTTGCAATCACCGCCGCGAACCTGACTTTAGCGGCTGACTACATCGGCGGCCGGGTGAATGGTCAGCTTGCCATGGCGCCCGTTGGCGGCGTGAACACAAACGCTGAGGTCGTCGGCCTGACCTACGCTAACGGCCCGATCACGGCCGGCATCCAGTACGTCATCGAGGACAGCCAGGGCGATGCCCGTCTGACCGGCGTCTCTCAGCGCCACGAGTACATGCTCGACCTTGGTGGCGCCTACAAACTCGCTCCTGGCATTCAGGTTGTCGGTGAGTACCAGTACGAGTCTCGCCATCAGGGCGGGTTCGACTTTGCAACCGGCACTCTAGGTACTGCGGGCAGGACAAATGACGCGAAGGCCCAGGGTTTCCTCTTCAGCACCGTGCTGACCTGGTAAGACACCGCGCACCGGAAGGACAGAAGCGGCGGGGCTCAGCCTCGCCGCTTTTTTTTGTGCGTGCTTCGCCAGCGGATCCGGCGGCCGGATAATCGCGATTGCTGACCAGCGCACGCGGGGGTAAACTCCCCGGAGTATCCGTCGGCACGCGCCCCGGACACATCCTAGGCAGTCAACATGAAGCAAGCTAACGCCATGCGACCAAGTCCGATTTCAGCCTCGATTCTCGCAGCGGCCATGACTGCATTGTTGGCGGCTGCGGCCTGTTCCTCCGACGCCGTCAAGCCGAACACGACCCCGCCGAACTTCATGGGCCTGGGCAGCGGTTCGCCGGGCGACGCATCGGTGAGCCGTATGGGTGGCAGTGACAGCGGCACCATCTTCGGGGTCGGCAAAGGTGCCAAGGACAAGGACCAAGCCAACGGCAACGGCAACGGCGGCGGCACCGGGATCGGCGTCAACGCGTTCCTGTGGCGCGGCGCTCTGGATACCATCGCATTCATGCCGCTGGCCTCGGCGGATCCGTTCGGCGGCGTCATCATCACGGACTGGTACACCCCGCCCGGCACCACCGGGGAGCGTTTCAAGGCGACGGTCTACATCCTGAGCCGCGATCTGCGCAGCGACGGCGTTCGGGTCAACATCTACCGCCAGGTGCTGCAGAACGGCCAATGGCTGGACGCGACCGTTTCCGATACGACGGTCGGCGACATCGAGAACAAGGTGCTGGCGCGCGCCCGTCATATGCGGGAGCAGTTGCAAGCCAGCAGCTGACACGAGGGCGGGTATTTTTTATCGCGGTCAGGCGTTCAGGGTGCGCTATGCCGCCGAAACCGAGTGGGCTAATGGCTGGCGTGCCTCGCCCGACGCTTGTTTCGTAGACCATAGTGCGCCCGTCGGTCATTCCTGATGTTCATGCAGCAGCCCGAGTCGGACCGGCTGGTGCAGGACGCCACGGTCGCGCTTGCCAATGGCCACACCGCCGAGGCAGCCAGACTGCTGGCCCAGGCGATTCGCCTCGATCCGCGCCACCCGATGGCGCTGACGAAGCAGGCCGAACTGGCGGTGCACCAGAAAGACCACAAGGCCGCCCTGGCGTTGATCGATGCCGCGTTTGCCGTCGAAGCGAATTTCGCACCGGCCTGGGACCTGCGTGCGGCTGCCTGCTGGTTGGCGGGACAGCAGACCGAGGCTGTGCAAGCGGCCAGGCGGGCGGTGGATATCGTGCCGCCGAATCCGGGATTCCGGCTGCGCCTCGCGCGATTCGCGACCTGGACCGGTCGTGGTTCGGAGACACGGGAGGCGCTGATCCCGCTGTTCGCGGCTGAACAATATGACAAGCCGCATTATGCCGCGGCGGTCAGCATGCTTGGGGAACTGGCGATCGCCGAGGGCCGTTTCGACGAAGCGGACGCCTATCTGGATCGGGCGCTGGATCTGCACCCCAGTCTGAACCCGACCCGGATGCAGCGCGGCATGAACCGGCTTCGCCTCGGCGAGTTCCGCACCGGCTGGCAGGATTTCGCGGCGCGGGAGGCGATCCCCGAACTATACCCCAACGGCCGCCCGGTACTGGCCGATCAGGCCTGGCAAGGTCAGGCCCTCGTTGGCAAGACCCTGGTGGTGCACGACGACCAGGGCCACGGAGACGCCATCCAGTTCTTCCGTTACCTGCCGCTGCTGCGAGAGCGCGGTGCGGCGCACATCACCTGGCGCACGTTCGCTCCCTTGGCGCGGCTACTGGCTGATGCCGCGCCCTACGCGACGGTGGTGACCGCGCTGCCCGGGGATGCGCGGTTCGACTTCCAATGCAACTCGACCAGCCTGCCGCGCTGGTTCCACACCGAACTGGACAGCGTTCCGACGAAGGTGCCCTACCTGCGGCCACCCTCACGAACGATATCGGCGATGAAACGGCCCGGGGAACGATCCAAGGGGGAACGATCGAACGGGGGGCGAGCGAACGGGGGGCAACTGAAGGTCGGCCTGGTGTGGTCGGGGGATCCACGGCACACCCGCGACCATCTGCGCTCGATCCCGGCGGCGGTGTTCCTTGGCCTGACCGATATCCCGGGGATCAGCTTTCATAGTCTGCAACATGAGGTGCGCGCGGCGGATCTGCCGGCATTGGAGGCGCGTCCGGCGATCGGGCGGGAGGTTGAGAAGGCGGCGGACTTCGCCGACACGGCGGCATTGATCGCGCGCCTTGACCTGGTGATCACGGTAGATACGGCGATCGCGCATCTTGCCGGGGCACTGGGCAAGCCGGTGTGGGTCCTGGTCCATGTCGCGCCCGACTGGCGCTGGATGGCGGATCGGGCGGACAGCCCGTGGTACCCCACCGTCCGGCTGTTCCGGGTAACGCCGCCGGAATGGTTGGGGCCTGCAAAAGCAGTGGACGGCGCCGGCTGGGGGCCCGTGCTGGGTCGGGTCTCGACGGCGCTGCGAGCGTTGGCAGCGAGCTGATCAGCCGGGAATCATGCGTCCCAAAGGCCGGCCACCGAACAGGTGGACGTGGAAGTGCGGCACTTCCTGCCCGGCATGCTCGCCCATGTTGGCAAGCAGCCGGTAGCCGGGAGCCTCCAGCCCAAGATCCTTCGCGATCTTGCCGACGGCGCGGATGAACCCGGCGATCTCGGCATCGCTGGCCGAGGCGCTGAAGTCGGCGAATGAACAATACGACCCTTTCGGGATCACCAGGACGTGGGCGGGGGCCTGCGGGTTGATGTCATTGAAGGCGAACGCGAAGTCGTCTTCGTAGACTTTCCCGGCCGGTATTTCGCCGCGCAGGATGCGGGCGAAGATATTTTGCGTGTCATAGGGTGGCAGGCCGCTGACCGGCATCGGAACGTCTCCCTGAAGCGGTGTTCCGGTGGTTTTAGGCTGCCAGCGCATGGTGTGCCAGCCCGGGATGTCGTGACCGGATTCAAACGACCGCTGCAGGTCGTTGCCATGACGGAGAAGGCCGACGCGCCGATTGCCGGGCGCCGCCAGTGTCCTGCCCCCGCGGTTCGTCGCATCTAGAGCGTTTTTAAGCTGACTGCGCAGGGCGAAAGTGCTCTATCCCCTTGTTTGATCGCATGATTCAACTGTTCCAGTCAGGCTGATGTTGCTCTAGGGAATCTTCGACGTCCCCGGCCTGTTCCCGACGACAACGGGTTTGGCCCGAGCGGCCTTCTCGGCGAGGCCACTGATGCCCTCGCGGCGGATCAGTTCGGCCCAGACATCGGTCGGGCTGACGCCGGACGACACCCACAGAACCAGCAGATGGTACAACACGTCAGCACTCTCGGCGATCAGAGCGTCGCGGTTGCCGGCGACGGCCTCGATCAAGCACTCGACCGCTTCCTCGCCGAACTTCTGTGCGACTTTGGTCGGCCCGCGGGAGAGCAGTCGAGCCGAGTGGCTGACGGTGGGATCAGCGTCGCGGCGGCTTTCGACGACGGCGAACAACCGATCGAGAACCACGGCGTCGGACGTGACCGGCGGCGCGACACTATTGGTGATAAGCGCCTTTTTCGTTTTCCCGGATAGCTTTCCGGACGGCTTGCGCGACTGCTTCCCTTGGACCTTGCGTGGCCACGCAGCCGCCTTGTTCTTCTCGGATTTCGCCATGCTCAGGCGGTCTCACGCGGCAGGCGTACCGGCAGGCCGGCGGCGGCCAGGGCCTGTTTCACCCGGGCGATGGTAAATGTGCCGAAGTGGAAGACGCTGGCGGCAAGCAGGCCGGTGGCCCCTGCCCTGGCGCCCTCGACGAAATGCTCCAGCGTGCCGACACCACCGGATGCGACGACCGGCACGCGCACCGCACCGCACGCGGCCCGCAGCAGATCGAGGTCGAAGCCCTGCCCGGTGCCGTCGCGATCCATGCTGGTGAGCAGGATTTCCCCGGCGCCGAGGGAAACCACCTGACGGCACCAATCGATCGCGTCGATGCCAGTGTTGTGGCGGCCGCCGTGGGTGAATACCTCCCACTTGCCGGCACCCGATTGGCCGGGGTTGCCGCGTTTGGCGTCCACCGCGACGACCACGCACTGGCTGCCGAATTTCGTCGCGGCCTCACGCACCAGTTCCGGCCGAGCGACAGCGGCGGAGTTGATGCTGCATTTGTCGGTGCCGGCCAGCAGCAGGCGGCGCATGTCCTCGGTCGAACGGATGCCGCCGCCGACCGTCAGCGGCAGGAACACGCGCGCCGCGGTGCGCGAGACGACGTCCAGGATGGTGTCGCGGTTTTCATGGCTGGCGGTGATATCGAGGAACGTCAGTTCGTCCGCGCCGGCCGCATCATAGATCGCGGCCTGCTCGACCGGGTCTCCGGCGTCGCGGAGGGAGACGAAGTTCACGCCTTTGACGACGCGACCGTCCTTCACGTCCAGGCAGGGAATAACGCGGAGTTTCAACATGGGTGGGGCTTTAGAAGGCGCGACGGCGCGGGACGCAAGAACATAAGTGGGAAGCAGACCTGCAAAGGTACTCGCGACCGGATCACATCCGTAGTTATCCGGATATCAGGTCGCCAGTAGCGACAGCGCCTCGGCCGAATCGACCCGCCCGTCATAGAGCGCCCGGCCGACGATCACGCCCTCGATTCGCGTGCCGTCGGCGACCGCTCGGAGTGCCGCCAGATCGGCCAGCGAGCCGACGCCGCCGGACGCGATAACCGGAGTGGTCAGTCGTTGTGACAGCCCGATGGTCTGGTCCAGGTTCAGGCCGCTCAGCATGCCGTCGCGACCGATATCGGTGTAGATGATCGCCGATACGCCGGCATCCTCGAACCGCAGCCCGAGATCGGTGGCCGGCATGGTGGAGGTCTCGGCCCAGCCCTCGGTGGCAACGAAGCCATCGCGCGCGTCGATCCCGACCACGATGCGGCCGGGAAAGCGCTTGCAAGCCTCCAATACCAGCGTCGGGTTCTTGGCGGCGGCACTGCCCAGGATCACCCGGCGAATACCGGCGTCGAGCCAGGCGGCGATGCCGGCGAGGTCCCGGATCCCACCGCCGAGCTGCACCGGGATCGTGACGTTGGCGAGGATCGAGCGGACGGCGTCGCCGTTGACCGGCTTGCCCGCGAACGCTCCGTTCAGGTCCACCACATGCAGCCACTGGAAGCCCGCCTGCTGCCAGGCTTTCGCCTGCGCGCCGGGGTCCTCGGCATAGACCGTCGCCTGATCCATTTCGCCGCGGCGCAGACGAACACAGCGGCCGTCTTTCAGGTCGATGGCCGGATACAGCGTCAGGGGGATCATGCTAGCGACGCACGGCGGCATGATGGAAGTCAGCGTCGAGATCGGTTTGTTTCATTGGCCGCTACTGGCCTTCGGCGGACGCAGGCGCTTGTAGTAGAAGTAGCCGGTGATCGACTTACCGCGCACCAGTGCATACTCCGGATGCTCACCCCAACGGATGTAGCCGTGCGATTCATACATCGCGATTGCCACCGCCTGGGTCTCCCGCACGTCGAGGTTGAGAATGTGGTAGCCGAGCTCCCGGGAACGGTCCTCGACGTTGGCGGTCAGCAGGCGCGCCAAACCGTGACCTCGGGCGTAGGGGGCAATGTAGGAGTGCATCAGGCTCGCCGCGAAGGCCTGCGCTTCATTGTTGCGCGGCGGGCGGACCAGGATGGCGGAGCCGACGATGTCGCCGTCCAGCCGGGCGACGAACAGTTCCCGCTCCGGCACCAGCAGGACCCCGCGGAAATAGGTTTCCAGCGCGCGTCGTCCGGGCGGGGTGACCCAGCCGAAGCCGCCGCCGTCGATGATGGCGGCGTCGGTCGCCTCGCACAGTGCGTTCAAGTCGTTGTCGGTGAAGCGTTTGAGCCGCTCGATGAGCAGTTCGGGTTCCCGGCTGGCGGTAGACGTGCCGGACATCGTCAGGGCGTCCAGCGCAGGAAGTTTGTGAGCAAGCGGATGCCGACCTCCTGGCTTTTCTCGACGTGGAACTGAGTGCCCGCGCGATTCCCGGCGACGACGATGGCCGTGACGGTGCCGCCGTAATCGGTGGTCGCGATGGTTTCGGCCGGCGCGCCGTCGACCAGGGCGTAGCTGTGGACGAAATAGACGTGGTCGCCGGGGTCCACGCCATCCAGCAGCGGATGGCAGCCCGGCCGGAAATCCAGGCCGTTCCAGCCCATCTGCGGCAGGCGCAGGCCAGACGCGGGCATCTCCGCGACGTCACCCTTGATCCAGCCGAAGCCGGGGGTGACGGTATGCTCCAGCCCGCGTTCGGCCATCAACTGCATGCCGACGCAGATGCCGAGGAACGGGGTGCCGCGATGGGTCGCGGTTGGTGTGGTCGCGATTTCGATCGCGTCGCGCATCCCCGGTACGGCGGTCAGGCCGGCAGCACAGTCCGCGAAGGCGCCCTGTCCGGGCAGCACGATGCGATCAGCGGCCCGCACCACGGCGGGGTCGGCGGTGACGGCGACGGTGGCGTCGATTCCAGCCCGTTCCGCCGCCAACGCCAGGGCGCGGGATGCCGATGCCAGGTTGCCGCTGCCGTAATCGACGACTGCAATCCTCATCATGCTGGCTCCGGCCGCAGGCGAGCGGCCAGGTCGGGACGATGGGTCAGCAGGCGGGTGAACGCGTCGTCCTTGCTGCCCGCCGCCAGGACATGGACCAGCAGGTAGCCGCGGTGCTCCAGCGCCCAGCGGCGGAGGTCGTTGCCGGTCAGCCCGAGGATCACCGCCAAGCCAATCGCCAGTATGCCGGCTGCGGGCTGGGCCACGACGGTCGCCAGCAGGACGTATGCGGCCAGGCTGATCGCGGTGGCGACCCAGGCGCGGTGCGCGGCCAGCCAGAACGGCCCGAGGATCAGCGCGCCCCAGGAAAAGCCTTCCTTCACCAGGATCGGTTCGGCGTCGGACTTCAGCAGCGCGGCATAGGTCTTCATAAGGCCCCCTTGGTCGAGGGGATCGCATCACCGGCCCGCGCATCCATCTCCACCGCCATCCGCAACGCTCGGGCTGTGGCCTTGAAGCACGCCTCGGCGACGTGGTGCGCGTTATGCCCGGCGCGGCGGGTGACGTGCAGCGTGACCAAGGCGTTGAATGCCAGCGCGCGGAAGAATTCCTCAAACAGTTCGGTGTCCATTTCGCCGATCTTGGGGCGTTCAAAGGCGACGTTCCAGGCGAGGAAGGGGCGTCCGGAGATGTCCACCGCGGCTTCGGCGAGGGCCTCATCCATCGGGATCAAGGCGTTGCCGAAGCGGCGGATGCCACGTTTGTCACCGAGCGCGCGGGCCAGGGCGGCGCCGAGGACGATGCCGACGTCTTCGGTCGTGTGGTGGAAGTCGATGTGCAGGTCGCCCCGCGCTCGGACCGTAAGGTCGAACAGGCCGTGGCGGGCGAGTGCGGTCAGCATGTGATCGAGGAAGCCGATTCCGGTGGCAACATCGGCGAGACCCGTCCCGTCGAGGTTCAGCGTCAGGCTGATGTCGGTTTCCGAGGTCTTTCTGTCGATCGTCGCGATGCGGGCCATGATGACCGTTCCACTACAGCGGCTGAGGCGCGTGGTCCAGAGGATCCCGAAGCTTACGGCGGGCCAACCGCTTACCCGGAGTCGGCGGATTTCGCACGCTGCCCTTGGTCGTGGTCAGCCATCGTGGACGTGGCGCGAAACGTGCGGGCACGTGGCGCGAAATGCCGCGGGACCGGAGCGGCTATTTCGTCGTCGTTAACCCTTTTTCAACCCGCCGCGGTTATACGGCCGACCACAACTTGTTCAGGTCGGCCGATATCCGGGGGCTGACCGCGACGTCGCCCGCATCGCTTGAGGGAATAATCGTGTTCAACCGCTGGTCGGCCAATATTCTCCTCAAGTCCGTCATCGCGGCGCTTGGGGTCGCGTTGGTGATCCTTCTGGCGGCAGGCACATGGGCCACGTTCGGCCAACTGCGTTCGGCGACCCAACTCGCCACCGCAACCGAAACCCTGGGCGTGGTCTTTCGGGCTTACCACAACACCCGCCTCGATCGCACGATCACGGTGCGGATGGTGGCAAGCTATGCCGACCCGATCGATGCGGCGGCCAAGGCCCAACCCATGGTTTTCCGGGCGGCGAGCGGCCCGGCCCTGGCGGCATCGATCGTTCGTCTGGGCACCGTTGCGATCGACGGCAGGGACAAGCTGGTGGCCG
>JAQGHW010000286.1 GCA_028291505.1 Rhodopila sp.
CACCGCCGCGGACGACACGGATGCGGCTGTCCTTGTCAGCGATCTCGATTTCGGTCAGGCCGGTTTCCACCAGCACCGCCGCCAGGGCTCGGATGGTGTCGGGATCGATGGGAATACGCGTCAACGGCTTTCCTCCAGAATGTCGGCCATCACCGACGCGGCCACGGCTAGCCCGCGCCAACGATCTCACGCCGGAAGTAGGCATGGGCAGCGCGCGTAGCATACGCCGCGTTCGGGGTCCAATACCGCGAGGAAAGGAGGATGGTGGCTTTGGCCCGGGCCGGCGCCGTTCCGAACGCTACCGGCCAGCCCTGCTGGCGAGCGCACGGAACATGTCAGACCGTGGCACCGCGGATTCGGGCGAACGCCGGTCGTCCGCGGGTGCGGCGGCGAGGCGGAGGGTCACGGTGGTGCCCTCGGCCGGGCGCACGTTGATGTCCAAGGCGCCCCCGCGCATCGCGACACGTTCCATCAGGCCGCGGGCGTTGCTCTGGCGAACCTCCGGGTCGGCCCCCGGCATGTCATCTGTGACGGCGATATGGACGCGCTCACCGTGCCTTGAGGCGGTCATCAGAAGCCGGCTGTTCGGAGCGCTATGGATGGACGCGGTCAGCAGTCCTTCCAGCAGGTCGACCAGGGCGGTCCCTCTCATGCGCACAAGCAAGCCGGGGGGGCAGGCGATTTCCGCCTGCACGGATTGGCTTGCGATGAGCGGGGCCAGGCGTTTCAGCGCCAGTCGAAAGGCGGCGCGGACGTCGGTTCGGGCTTCCGCGGCGCCGATGTCGATTTCCGCATCACCCCACAGAGGATCGGCGGGGAGGCCGTGCGAGCCCCGCATCGCGTTCAAGCCACGCGAGCGATTGCTGCGCCAGCCTGCAATCACGAAGATGCCGGACACCGCCACCGCTGCAAGGAGGTACGCCATGCAAATCGTAATCACGCTGAGCGACCCGAGATTATCGGTTAATGCTAGCAGCCAAACCTTGACAACCGATAGACACAGGATCGTGTGGTTATGTGTCGATATCTATCGTTTCATTGCGTACTAATGCCCGGGATAATCGGGGTCTGCCAGGAATGGGAACGGTCCCGTATAGCTATCGGTATATACGGTGTGAGAGACGAAACCATTGTTGTCATGCCAGGTATGAAATTGAAATGCAGGCGGCTCGAAATTGAAGGCGCCCGGATCGGTCGGATCGAAGGTCAACTCTACCTGATGAGCGACGGATGGCGAAATAGATACGATTGCGTGAGCACATTGGCCGACGATCGGGCGGTGATGGTGCCCGCAGACGATCCGCTCTACCTGGCGATGGCGCGCGATCACCGATCGGAACGGTTCGGCGTTGACCAGCGCGATGTTGTCCATATGCGGGATGCCGGTGGCGAAGGGCGGGTGGTGCATGCCCACCAGCGTCGGTCTGTCAGGCTGTTCGGTCAGCTTCCGGTCCAGCCATTCCAGTTGGGCACTGGACAATTCGCCGTGACTGGCACCCGGAACCAGGGTGTCCAGCATGACCAGGCGCACGGGATAATCCTCCACCGCGTATTGGATGAAGTGAGGGTCGCTGGTGACGCCGGGCAAATGGGCGAGGCCGGTTCGCAAATTTTCGCGCCGGTCATGGTTGCCGGGGATCACATACACTGGTATAGACAGCGTTCGAGCGAGCATCGCTGACAGATTGGCGTATTCCGTGGTGAGGCCGCATTCGGTCAGGTCGCCGGTGATGATCACCACATCGGGTCGCGGATTGAAGGCAGCGACCACACGGAAGGCCCGTTCGGTCAGCATGTTGGTTTCCGACACCCGGTTGGCGGCCTGGCCCATGGGTCGAACATGCAGATCGGTAAGCTGGCAGATCAGCATCGTGCTTACTCCGGCACTTTCAGCGCGGTTTGTTCGACATAGGGACGCATGAGCGCATCTGCCTCCTGCTGAGCCTTCGCCATCGCGGCTTCCGGCGTCGCTCGACCGGACAGCACGGCTTGGACGCCGTCCTCCAGCGCCTTGCGTACGCCGACGACATTGTAGGTGGAGAACCAGCCTCGCGCATAGACAAGCTGGTCGAGCGCAACCTTGGCGTCGGGGTGTGCAGTGATGAAGGTCTTCATCTCCGGCAAGTCGTAGGCGGCGATGCGCGGGGCGAAATAACCGGTGAAGCGGCTCCAGCCGCCGGCGATCTCCGGGCTGGTGAGCCATTTTATCAGTACCCAGGCGGCGGCCTGACGTTCCGGCGAGTTGCCCTTCGGCAGGATCAGCGAGGCACCGCCGATCGGGGCGGCGTTGACCAGGCTGCGCGGTAGGAAGGCGGTGCGGTAGGGCGTCTTCATGTTGTCGCGCACGAACGACAGCGATCCGGTGGACAGGATCATCATGCCGGCGCGGCCTTGGAAGAAGGCGGTGGTGACGGCGTTGGTATCGGTCACCCCCTCCGGCATCGCCTTGGCCTTGTGCACCATGTTGTCGAGGAAGCGTACCGCGCCGATGGTGCTGGGCTGCGTGTAATAGACTTCGCCGCCATAGCCGGTGTTGTAGAACTCGCCGCCGTTGGACATCGCCAGGCCGGAGGTGATCCAGCCGCAATAGTCGTAGGTGCCGGGCATCATCAGGCCCCAGCGGGTCGTGGTGCTGCCTTCATGCTTCGTCAGCTTCGTCGCGGCGTCGATCCATTCCTGCCAGGTGACCGGCGCGTGGTCGGGGTCCAGTCCGGCGTCCTTGAACGCATCCACACTATAGTAGAGCAGCGGGGTCGAGTTGTGGAACGGTACGCCGTAGGCATGACCATCTTCCGTCGCGTTCAGCCGCAGCGCCGGCCAGAACTGGTCCATGAAGGCGGCTTCGGTCATGCCGTCCTTCTCGATCAGCGGGTCGAGCTGCACGATCTCATCGCTGATGACGTATTCGCGGACGAAGTTGGCGCTCATGATGACAACGGCGGGTGGCTTGCCGGCCTGGATGGCGGCGTGGGTCTTGAGGTTGGTGTCGTCGTAGCTGCCGCTGTAGACCGGCGTCACGTGGATGTCCGGGTGGTCCTTGTTGAAGACTTCGACCAGCCGAGCCATCTCGTTGGCCAGCTTTCCCTGGACTGAAACGGGGAAGAACAGATCGATGTCGGTGGCGGCGTGCGCGGCGCCGGTCAGAAGACACGCCGCCAGGGCGAGTTGGAATCGCATAATGGTTTCCCCTGTTACTTGATACCGGAAAAGGTAAAGGATGAGACGAAACGACGTTGGAACACCACGAAGGCGATCAGCAGCGGGGCGGCGACGAAGAATGTGCCGGCGGCGATCACACCCCACTCCGATCCTGCTTCGGCGCCGGCGGTGAAGGTCGCCAGACCGACGGTAAGAACCTGGTTCGATGGTGAGGACGTGGCCATCAGCGGCCACAGGAATTCGTTCCAGTGCGTGGTGACCGAAACAATGGCGAACGCGGTCAGGCCGGGAAGTGACAGCGGCAGCAGCACGCGGATGATGATCTGCAGGCGGGAGGCACCGTCGACCAGTGCTGCTTCTTCATACTCGCGCGGGAGCGTTCGAAATGTCTGGCGCATCAGGAAGACACCGAAGGCGGAGGCAAAGTAAGGCGCCATGATCCCCGGCAGCGTGTCGTACAGGTGCAGCGCGACCAGGGTGGCCAGGTTGGGAACGATCAGGATCGGCGGCACCAGCATCAGTTGCAGCAGGAACAATGCGAACAAGGTGTTCTGGCCGGCGAAGCGCATCCGCGCGAAGGCGTAGCCGGCGAGGCTGACAGTGATGCACTGGACGATCAGGATGCCGCCGCAGACCAGGACCGTGTTCAGGTACCACAGCGGAAAATGGCCCGAGGACCAGGCGTCGGAGAAGTTCGCCAGGCTGAACGGGCCGGATGGCATCAGGGATGCGAGATCGGTTGCTCCGGCGCCGTTGTGACGGAAACTGGCGACCGCCATCCAGGCGAACGGGATGAACCAGAGCAAGGCCGCGGCGCAGGTCAGCAGCAGCGCGAACAGTGGGATCTCACGTTTCATAGTGGATGCCTCGCTCCAGGCTGCGCAGGGACACGATCGACAGTGCGAACAGGAACCCGACACTGACCACGGTGGCGGCCGAGGCCATGCCGACGTCGAAGTTCTGGTGCGCCTGCTGGTAGATGTAGAACAGGATCATGGCGGTCGCGTCGGACGGGCCGCCCTGGGTCAGGACGATGATATGATCCACCTGGGTCAGTGCGTTCAGTGTGGCAATGACCAGCACGAACGCCAGGGTCGGGCCGAGCAACGGCAAGGTGATGCGGAAGAAGCGCTGCACCGGTCCGGCGCCGTCGATCTTCGCCGCGTCCAGCAGGTCCTGCGGGATGCCGGCGAGGCCCGCCAGGAAGAACAGCATGTAGTAACCGCAGTTCTTCCAGACGGTGATGGCGATGATCGACCCCAGCGCGAGGGACGGATCGCCCAGCCAGTTCGTTTCGGCGATACCGATCTTGGCCAGGTAATGGTCGAGCAGTCCGGCATTCGGCAGGAAGATGAAGGCGAACAACGACGCGGCGGCGACCAGCGGGATCAGCATCGGCAGCGCAACGAGGGTGCGGAGCACGCTGGTCAGCCGGGTGGTTTCCTTCAGTGCGACCGCGAACAGCAGCGCCAGGACCAGGCTGGGGATGATGGTGCCGGCGGCATAGATCAGGTTGTTGACCACGGCGGTGGCGAAATGCCGGTCGTTGAACAGGCGCGCATAATTCTGGAGACCCCAATGCGCGGCGCCGCGAAAGCCGCGGACTGTCAGGCTGCATCGGATGACCTGGACAACCGGCCAGTAGGTGAATCCGAACAGGAACAGCGCCGATGGCAGCAACAGGGCGTACGCCGTCAGCCACGGCCGAACCCGGCCCCGAACGCGCGTGCGGATCACCGGTCGTTCAGTCGTTCCCGTCAGAGCCACCATTCAGTGTTGTTGATACGCGAGAGCGATGAGCCGCCGATGACACTCCCGTGTCAGTTTGATGACAAGCCCGCTTCTGGTTTTCGCGGCGCCGGGGCCCTATACATCGTCACATGAACCCCCTGTTCGGCCCCAACCGCTTCAAGCTTGGTATTTTCAGCGCGAACTGCGATGGCGGATTGACCATGAGCCTGGCGCCCGAACGGTGGAAGGCGGACTGGGACGACATTGTCGCGATGACCCGGATCGCGGATGACGCCGGGCTGGAGTTCATTCTGCCAGTGGCGAAATGGCGCGGCTACCAAGGCAAGGCGAACATCTACGGCCGGTCGTTCGAAACGCTGACTCATGGCGCCGCGCTGGGTGCGGTGACGCGGCGGATCGCGATCTTTTCCACCGTCCATGTGCCGCTGGTGACTCCGGCGTTCGGTGCCAAGGCGATCGCAACGATCGATCATGTGACGCGTGGCCGAGCGGGGCTGAACATCGTCTGTGGGTGGAACCAGGCGGAGTTCGATCTGCATGGCGTGACGATCGATCCGGATACCCGTTACGATCATGGGTTGGAGTGGTTCCAGATCTGGTCCAGGCTGCTGGCTGGCGGGCCGGAGTTCGACTTTGAGGGGCGGTTCTTCAAACTGAAGCATTTGCAGACCGATCCGGTGTCGGTACAGCGGCCTCGGCCGCCGGTGATGTCGGCGGGATTTTCACCACGGGGGCGGGATTTCGCGGCGCAGGCGGCGGATGTGCTGTTCCTGAACGTGACGGAACTCGATCAGGTGCCGGCCCTGCTGGCGGATGTCGCGGCGCACATGGCGCGGTATCAGCGGACGATTTCCGTCTTTACCATGGGGCATGTCGTGTGCCGGCCGACGCGGCGGCAGGCCGAAGACTATTTCCATTACTTCGCCGAAGAGATGGCGGATAACGACGGGCAGGATTATTACCGCCGCACCCGAGGCGCCACCGTCCCCGGTGCCGGGGCGGCACCGATCGCACGCCCGTTCGAGAACCGCTTTACCCGGACCGGTGCGGGTCGTTACGCGGGCGGATATCCGGGGGCGTATCCATTCGTGGGCTGCCGCGACGATGTCGCCGAGGAGATGGCGCGGATGAGTGCCACAGGCCTGGCTGGCTGCACCGTGGCGTTCGTGGACTATCTGAAGGAGATCCCGTTCTTCGTGCAGGAGGTCTTGCCGCGCCTGGAACGTCTGGGGTTGCGGGAGAAGGCGTAGCGGCGATTACCACCTGGCCTGGAATGCGTCGAAGCCGGCAAGCGCTGCGGCCTTATCGTCATCGGTCATGAACGACGCAACGAAAGAATTCCGCGCCAGGGTCGCGATTTCGTCCTCGGTCAGTGACAGCGCCTGCTGTATGGCAACGAAATTCTCGTTCACGTAGCCACCGAAATACGATGGATCGTCGGAGTTCACCGTCACCAGCAGGCCTGCCGCCAGCATCCGCTTCAATGGATGCAGCGTCAGATCCGGACAAGTCTGCAGTGCCTGGTTGGACAATGGGCACACCGTCAGCGGGATCTTTTCGGAAACGATCCGAGCGGTCAGGGGGGGATCTTCGAGGGCGCGGTTGCCGTGGTCGATGCGGCGGACCTGTAGGATATCGATCGCCTCGCGAACATAGTCTGGTGGTCCTTCCTCGCCGGCATGGGCGACGGGCACGAACCCTTCCTTCCGGGCTTCGGCGTAGACTCGGGCGAATTTCGAGGGGGGATGGCCTGTTTCGGTCGAATCCAAGCCGACAGCGAAGATATGTTCCTTGCACCGGCAGGCGTGCTTCAGCGTGTCGAATGCCTGCTCCTCCGGCAGGTGCCGCAGGAAGCACATGATCAGCTTCGATGTAATCCCGAAGTCCCGGCGACCCTTGTCCAGCGCGTCTGTCAGTCCCGACAGCACCGTATCGAATGCCACGCCGCGTTCGGTGTGGCCCTGCGGATCGAAGAAGATCTCGACATGCGTCACGTTCTGCGCCGCGACTTTCTCCAGATAGGCGAATGTGAGATCGAAGAAGTCTTCGCGGGTGCGTAGCACCGACATCCCGGTGTAGTACAGATCCAGGAAGTCCTGCAGCGAACTGAATCGATACGCCTGCCGGACCGCCTCGACGCTGGCATACGGCAGCGCGACACCGTTCCGCCGAGCGAGCGTCATCATCATCTCGGGTTCCAGTGTGCCCTCTATGTGGAGGTGCAGTTCCGCTTTTGGCATGGCGGAAATGAAGCGGTGCAAGCGTGGCTGATCGATGGGCCTGTTCCTTCCGACTGTGTCGTGGCGGAAAGGGTATGTTGTCTGGCTTCCGCCCCGCAAGGCATGGTGCGCATCGTGGCCCCGCGGCATCGACCTCAACAAGGAAACTCCATGGCCGGCACCCCGACATACGCTGTTCCGCCGAGTTTCCTTGGTGTATCCCGCACCGATCGCGATGCCGATTACGTGATCGCCGGCATTCCGATGGACATCGGCACCACCAACCGCGCAGGCACGCGCGACGGTCCCGCGGCCATCCGGCGCGCCAGCCGGATGCTGACCGATGGCGACCATCCCGAACACTGGGTCGAGCCAGCCCGCATGTCCGTCTCCGACATCGGCGATTTCGGCCTCGCGCTGGGTGACATTCCGAACAGCCTGGCGGCGATCCAATCGCAGGCCGAGGCGATCGGGCACCTGATCGCGCTGGGTGGCGAGCACGGGATCACCCTGCCGCTGCTGCGCGCGCTGACTCAACGGCTTGGGCATCCGGTCGGGCTGGTGCACTTCGACGCCCATGTCGACACGTGGCCGGACAATTTTGGCCAGGCCTTTGCGCATGGCTCGCCATTCTACCACGCGATCAATGAGGGCCTGGTCGATCCACGGCGGATGATCCAGGTCGGCATTCGTTCCCCCGTGCACAAAGATGTGATGGACTGGACGCTGTCGCGCGGCGTGACCGTGCTGTCGGCGCAGGATGTGCACGCGTCGAGCCCCGCCGCTGTCGCTAGCCGGATCGCGGGCGTCGTGGGCGACACCCCGGCCTATCTCAGTTTCGACATCGACGCGCTGGATCCTGCTTTCGCGCCCGGCACCGGCACGCCGGAAATCGGCGGCCTGACCACCTGGCAAGCCCAGGCGATCCTGCGGCAACTGAAACTGATTCGTTTCGTTGGCATGGATATGGTGGAGGTTTCACCGTCGTTCGACGTGTCGGAAATCACCGCATTGGCGGCTGCGACAATGATTTGGGAGTACCTCGCGCTTCTGGGAGCGGCTGCCATGCGTTGAGCGCGGGGCGGCCACCTAAAAACGCATAACTCCCGGGGGGTATGGGCCCTATATAGCGCTTCTCGCTTCCGGTCGTCGGAAGCGGTGACGCATCGCACGTGCCGCGAGCCCTTTATGGGCACAGCAACGACGTAAACGCGTCCTTTTCGATAGACCCGGCCAAACCAGTGGGCCGGGGTCGTTTAGGAACACGCCTATGTCCGACCGCACCGCCGCGATGCGAAGTACCACCTGCATCGTTTGACCCCGTAACCGCTGCGTTTTCGCGCGGTTCCGGACCAAGTCCCCGTTTCGTTACGGGTGCGTTCGCGCGCCTGTTTGCCCGAATGTGGCGCGTTCGCGCGCGCCCGTTTGTCCGCGAGGATGATCACGATGTCTGTTGTTACCCGCACCCGCTCCGCCGTTGCTCCGCTCCGCCGTCAGTTCGTTGCCTATCCAGTTCGCCGTCCAACGGTGGACCAGGTGGTCGCCGCCGATCGTCCGGAGGAGCCGATTCATTGCCTGCGTCCCGTGGCCGTCGCTGAAACCGCGCACGATTTCGTACAGGCGTTCCCTGGCGATGTTCTGTACGCCGTGAAGTGCAATCCCGATCCGGCAGTGCTGCGCGCACTGTGGGACGGCGGCGTGCGGCATTTCGACTGCGCATCATTGCCGGAAATCCGCGTGGTGCGCGACATGTTCCCGGACGCCGCGATCCATTTCATGCACCCGGTCAAGGCGCGTGGCGCGATCCGGGAGGCCTGGGCTCGGCATGACGTGCGGGATTTCGTTCTCGACAGCGCCGATGAACTGGCGAAGATCCGCACGGAGGTAGCGGCCACCGGGGTCCCCGGGGCGCTTGGCCTGATCGTGCGGATCGCGCTGCCGAAGGGTTCGGCGAAGCTGGACCTGTCGGGCAAGTTCGGTGCGGCGGCGGACGAAGCGGCTGGGCTGCTGCGGGCTGCCCGTGGCTGCGCGGCGATGCTTGGTGTCAGCTTCCATGTTGGCTCGCAGTGCCTGGATCCGCTGGCCTGGCGCGATGCGCTCGCGCTGACCGGACAGGTTATCCAGGCGTCCGGGGTGAAGCTGGATGTCATCGACGTCGGCGGCGGATTTCCCGTTGCTTACCCGGACCAGGAGCCACCCCCCCTGGGCGCCTTCTTCGCCGAAATCGAAGCCGGGTTCGAACGGCTGGATCTTCCGGGCACCCGCCTGTGGGCTGAACCCGGTCGAGCACTCGTCGCCGCCGGCACATCGGTGGTGGTGCAGGTGCAGGCTCGGCGTGGCGACGCGCTGTACATCAACGACGGCGTCTACGGCAGCCTTGCCGATGCCGGAACGCTGGGATTTCGCTACCCGGTGCGGTTGATTCGTCCGGACGGTGACCCTGCTGCCGCCGGAACGATCGGGTTTTCCCTGTTCGGCCCGACCTGCGACAGCGCGGACATGATGCGCGGTCCGTTCCGGCTACCGTCCGATGTCGCCGAGGGCGATTGGATCGAGATCGGCCAGCTGGGAGCCTACGGCGGGTGCCTGCGCACCGCTTTTAACGGCTTTGACAGGGCAAGGATCGTCGAGGTGGGTGATAAGCCGATGCTTGAGACACCTTATAAGGCGGGCCCACTTCAAATCGCCGCCTGATTGGTAGTTACAAGGAGTATGGACCGATGCAACACGTCGCTTTCGGCGGCCGTCTGGTCATGCTGGGCTTCGGCAGCATCGGCCAGGGCGTCCTGCCCCTGATCCTGCGTCATATCGATATCGCCCGCGAGCGTATCACTATCGTGTCCGGTGACGCGCGCGGGCAGGAGATTGCCGCCGACAACGGCGTCAGCTTCACCATCCTGCCGCTGACGCGCGACAATTTTCGCGATGTGCTGACGCCGCTGGTGCAGGCTGGCGATTTTCTGCTGAACCTCAGCGTCGATGTGTCGTCCGTGGCGCTGATCGCGTTCTGCCAGCAGCAGGGCGCGCTGTACCTGGACACCTGTATCGAGCCCTGGGCCGGCGGCTATACCGACCCGTCGCTATCGCCCTCGCAACGTTCCAACTACGCGCTGCGGGAAAGCGCACTGGCACTCGCCGGCGGCGATGGCCCGACGGCGGTGCTGACGCATGGCGCCAATCCGGGGCTGGTGTCGCATTTCGTCAAGCAGGCACTGTCGAATCTCGCCCGCGATACGGGTGTGGATACTGCCGTCCCGACGGATCGGACGGGCTGGGCGGCATTGTCGGAAACGCTTGGTGTGAAGGTGATCCACATCGCCGAACGCGACACCCAGACAGCTTCGTTCGCCAAGCAGCCCGGGGAGTTCGTCAACACTTGGTCGATCGACGGTTTTGCCGGGGAAGGCTGTCAGCCGGCCGAACTCGGCTGGGGCACGCATGAAAAGACGCTGCCGGCCGATGCGCGTCACCATGAATTCGGCTGCGACGCGGCGATCTACCTGATGCGGCCCGGTGCCTCGACCCGGGTGCGAACCTGGACGCCGATGGCGGGGCCGCTGCATGGGTTCCTGATCACCCATAACGAATCGATCTCGATCGCCGATTACTACTCGGTGGTCGAAGGTGGGACGGTGCGCTATCGGCCGACGGTGCATTACGCCTACCATCCGTGCGACGACGCCGTGTTGTCGGTGCATGAACTGGCCGGGCGGAACTGGCAGCAGCAGCCGAAGCAGCGCCTGATGATGGATGAAATCCGCGCCGGCGTCGACGAACTCGGTGTGCTGCTGATGGGGCACGCGCGCGGCGCATACTGGTACGGATCCCGCCTGTCGATCGAGCAGGCCCGCGCGCTGGCACCGCACAACAACGCCACCAGCCTGCAGGTGACGGCGGCGGTGCTTGGCGGGCTGGTCTGGGCGATGGAGAATCCCCGAGCCGGCCTGGTGGAGGCGGATCGTCTCGACCATGCGCGGGTGCTGCAGGTCGCCGAACCGTATCTCGGCGATATGGTGGGGGCGTACAGCGACTGGACGCCATTGCTCGACCGCGGACGGTTGTTTCCCGAAGATACCGACGAATCGTGCCCCTGGCAGTTCGCCAATTTCCGGGTGACGTGATTATTGTTTTCGCGCGCAGCCGCCACTCCAACCCTGCGCGCATACCAGTCGCCCCTCCGGGCCGCTGGTATTATTCCGGTGCCGGTTCCTGCAGCTCCGGCACCGTGAACCATACCCACGCCAGGTTCGCCGCCAGCAGCACCGTAGTCATTACGAACACCCAGCGGATGCCGAAGCCGGCCGCGATGCCGCCACCGGTCAGCGGACCGAGCGAATTGCCGAGGAAGGTGGCGGATGCGGTCATTCCGTAGATCGTGCCACGGTTTTCCCGCGATACGCTGCGGCCGATCAAGGCGTTGGCGGTCGGCAGGATGCCGCCGATGAACAGCCCGACGGCGAAGCGTTCGGCGACAAAGCTCCAGTAGTCATTGACGAAGATCTGCGGCGCGCTGGTCATCGTGGCGCCCAGCAGGCAGATCAGCAGCACCTTGCGATAGCCGATGATGTCGCTGCGATTTCCCAGAAACGGTGCGGCGATCAGGTTGGCCAGGCCGGTGATGGAAAATGCCACTCCCGCCAGCGTGGCGATCTGGGGCGGCGAGCCGATCAGTTCCTGCACGAAGATGGTAACGACCGGCTGCACCGTGCGGGTGCTGAACTGCGCCATCAGCAGCACCAGAAACAGCGCGCTGAGCCCGGCCGATCCTGTCAGCATGCCGATGCCGGAGAACAACGACTTGCGCTGGCCGGTCGATTTCACCGGCGTGAAGTTTTCGGTTACCACCGCCCAGACCAACGCCAGGCCGGCGCAGGTGATGCCGGCGCACCAGAAGAACGGCGCTCTGTAACTACCGGTCAGGTCGGCCAGGATGCCGCCGATCACCGGCCCGACCAGCGATCCGATCAACTGTCCGGATGCCAGCCAGCCCAGTGCGTAGCCCAGCCGACGCTCCGGAGCCTGACTGGCGACCAGCGCGATGGCGGCGGAGGAAAATCCCGCGAAGGCGCCCATCACCGCGCGCGCGCCGAAAAACCACCAGACGTTGGTTGCCAGCCCCATCAGCGCCGTGAACACCGCGATGGCGAAGCTGGACCGCAGCAGCGACAGCTTGCGCCCGTGCTTGTCCGCCACGCGGCCCCAGATCGGGGAGGCGAAAGCGGCGACAAACGACGTGGAGCCGGTGATGATGCCGGACCAGACATCCACACCCTCTAATGTATGGACGCCCAATCGAGGCAGCATCAGCGGAATGATCGGGCTGAGGAAGCTGATCGCCGCGGTCATGACGAATTGAATGCCGACCATCGCCCACAGGGTACGCTGCCAGCTTCCGTCGCCCGGCCTGATCCTGGGGTAGCCCTGGTTTGCGTTGTCTTTCGGCGATTCCGTCATTCGCCTGGATGCTACCGGAACGGCAGCGGATGGAAAGGCCGGTTTGACTCCTGGTCGGGGGTTTGGGAGAGTCGCGGCCTTGATAGAGGGGGAAAGGTCATGCCATCGCGCCACGATCAGCCCCAGGGACGTTGCCGTCGCATCGGGCTGTTGCTGCCTTCGTCCAACACCACCCAGGAAATGGAGTTCAACCGCATCCTGCCGGACGGCGTGACCCTGCACGTCGCTCGGCTGCCGCTGCGGACGGTCGATCCGTCGGCCACCGCGAAGATCGTCGAGGACATCGAAACTGAGAGCCAGAAGCTGGCGGACGCCGATGTCGATGCGATCGTGCTGGCCGCGACGGCGCCGAGTTCCCGCAACGGGATTGGATACGACAAAGAACTGATAAGGCGGATCGAGAGCGCATCCGGCTGCAAGGCGACGACTGCCTCCACCGGATTGATCGACGGGCTGACCGCGCTGAACGTGAAGCGCCTGGTGATCGCCGCGCCGTGGAGTGACGCCACGAACGTCACCTCCGCCGGCTTTATCCAGGCGAGTGGCTTCACCGTGCTGGCGCATCGGGCACGGGGTCATGTCAGCAACCTGGAGATTGGCCTGCTGGACGAACAGACCGCGTTCGATATGGGCGTCGCGATCGATCAACCGGACGCTCAGGCGGTGATGCTGGCGTGCGGCAACTGGTTGACGCTGGGGATCGTCGACCGGCTGGAATCAGCGATCGGCAAGCCGGTGCTGACCACCAACCAGGTCAGCCTCTGGGCGGTCCTTCGATTGGCGGGGTACCAGGCGCCGGTCTTCGGCTGGGGCCGGTTGCTGCGGGAATACATGGGATGAACGGGGAAAGCGGGTGAAGATCACCATCCCGGACGACTACCAGGACATCGTCGATCGGCTGTCCTGCTTTGCCCTGCTGGCCGGTCATGAGGTGACGCGTTATCGCGAACCCGCCGCCGATATGGAGCAACTGGTCGAACGTCTTCACCCCGCCGAGGTGATCGTCGCAATTCGCGAACGGATCAATTTTTCCCGCGCGCTGATCGAGCGGCTGCCAAATTTGCGCCTGATCGCGCTGGTCGGACGGGCGGCGACGACGATCGATTACACCGCCTGTGCGGAACACAATGTATTAGTGTCGACCGGGGCCAGCAACTCCCCGATCGCGCCAGCCGAACTCACCGTTGCCCTGATCGTCGCCGGGCGTCGCAACGTTGCGCTGGAAGCAGAACGGATGCGCCGCGGCGACTGGCCGTGCACCCTGTCGCACCGGCTGTCCGGCAGCACCTTGGGCATCTTCGGCCTGGGCGCGATCGGATCGATCGTTGCGCGGGCCGGGGCGGGGCTGGGGATGAACATCCTGGCCTGGGGGCAGGAAACCTCCGCCGCGAAAGCCGCAGCCGCGGGTTATGACTTCGCCACGAGCAAGGCTGATCTGTTCGAGCGGTCCGACGTGTTGTCGTTGCACGTCCGCCTGCGCAAGGACACGCGCGGCATCGTCGGCCCCGACGACTTGGCCCGCATGAAGCCGACGGCACTTCTGGTCAACACCTCCCGCTCGGAACTTATCCAGCCCGGCGCGCTGCTGGCGGGCTTGCTCGCCGGCCGCCCCGGCTACGCGGCGGTGGATGTCTACGAAGAAGAACCCATCACCAACGGCGACCATCCGTTTTTGTCGATGGCCAACGTCCTCTGTACGCCGCACATCGGCTGGGCCGAGTGGGATAATTTCGAACTCTACTTTCGCGAATGCTTCGAGCAAATCGTCGCCTACGCCCGGGGAGAGCCGATGCGCCTCGCCGCGGCCAGTCGATGATGACGGGTTTGATTTATTATGATCGCGGGTATAAGTTATTTCGATTGCAACCTGAACGTGAAATTTGTTTCTCCCGAAGTCATTTTACCGTAATCCATTTTGATCCTGCCGCGGGCGTGCCGTTCGTTTGACGAAGAATTTAGTCACGAAGCGGTGAGCACGCTTTCCTGCCAGCACTTCTATGGTAACGGTCTGTCGGATATTGAGCTCGGGGGCACAGAAGACATCGATGAACAGGCAGGCCGCCGGGCCGCCCTTGCGCCCCTTCGCGTCCGTGAGTGTGGCACTGCGAATCGTGGCTGTAGCCGTCCTGCTGCTAGTAGCGGGCGCAGCCTACTACGAACTACACGCAAGCAGAAAGGCACTAATTGCCGATACCGAAAGACAAATGGCTCGACTGGACATGGTCTTCGCCGAACAGACCAGCCGAGCGGTGGAGGCGGTCGATCTGCTGGTGATGGGCGCACAGGAAACGGTGCAGGCGCAGCAGCCCAACCTCGAAGGCGTGGATGAGATCTTGCGCCGCCGAATGCGAGGCGTGCGTCAGGTAGCGGCCATTCTGGTTGTCGACCGCGAGGGGCAGCCGATCGTTTCAACCGATCCGGATCGGTCCGCCACGCCGCCCGACGTGGTAGAGGCGTTGCTGGTGCGCTACCGGGCAGACCCGCGTGCCGGGCTGCTGATCAGCCCGCCGTTCCGGGTTGCCGACGACAAATGGAACACGCTGCTTGCCCGCCCTACCTGCGCGCCGGACGGCACGCTGACGGGCATGACGGTCGGGTCGATCAACCTTAGTTATTTCGAGGAGTTCTATCGCTCCGTCGAACTGAACGAGAACGGCGCCATCATGCTTCACCTGCGCGACGGCACGGTCCTCGCCCGCTTCCCGCATGTCGACAAAGCGATCGGCACCAGCTTCGGCAACCTGCCGCCGTTCACCGAAGTGCTGGCGCACGCCACCGCCGGGACCTTACTGATGGAAAGCCCGGTGGACGGAAGCATTCGGATTTCCGCGATACGCTCCTTGCGGGCTTTTCCGCTTGCGGTCCTCGTTTCAGTCGAGCAAAAAAGGATCCTCGCGGACTGGCGACATGAGGCATTGGCGTTGATTGCCGTTGCGCTTCTGCTGGGGGGCGCCGTTGTGGTGCTGCTGCTGTCGCTGTCACGCCGATCGAGCCAGGTCGAGCAATTGCTGGATGAGACCCATGTCGCGCACGAAATGGCGGAGCGCGCCAAGGATCGGCTGCTGCAGCAACTATCCGAACGTGAGCGGACCGAGGGCGCGCTGCGGCAGGCCCAGCGCATCGAGGCGATTGGTCAGTTGACCGGCGGCGTCGCGCACGATTTCAACAACCTGCTGACCGTTGTCCTGGGAAACGTGGATATCCTGCAGCGGCGTGCGGCGATGAACGGATTGAGCGGCGGGTCGTCGGAACGGCTGACGGCTATTCGCGCGGCGGCGGAGCGGGGTGCCACGCTGACCGGTCATCTGCTTGCCTTCGCGCGGCGCCAGCCCTTGATGCCGAAAGCAATCGACTTGAACGCAACGATCCGCGGCATGCGGGACCTGCTGGACAGTGCGCTGGGCATGCGGGCTCGGACCAGCTTCCGGCTGGCCGACGATTTGTGGCCCACGATGGCGGATCAAAGCCAGATCGAACTGGTCATCCTCAATCTTGTCATCAATGCCCGGGACGCCATGCCGGATGGTGGTATCATCACCATTGAAACCAACAATAACCGGATTGACGAAATAACCAGCCACGATGGGCCGCCCGCCGGTGACTATGTCAGCATCACGATAAGAGATACTGGAACCGGAATTCCGCCGGAGGTCCTGGGCCGGGTGTTTGAACCGTTCTTCACCACCAAGCCGCCGGGTGCGGGGTCAGGTCTTGGGCTGTCCCAGGTGTTCGGCACGGCCAGGCAGTCGGGGGGCGGGGCCCGAATCGAGTCCGAGGTCGGACGTGGTACCGTCGTGACCGTCGATCTGCCGCGCGCGATGGCCGAACCCATGCGGACATCGGTCGGGCTCCGCGACATGGATCTGAAAGGCTCGAACGCGTCGATCCTTCTGGTGGACGACGACGACCAGGTCCGCGGGGTGACCGCCGCGATGCTGCAGGACCTTGGCTACAAGGTGCGGGATGTCGGCAGTGGAGAGGCCGCCCTCAGGATCCTGGCGAACGACGCCGGCATCGATATCCTGCTGACGGACCTTGTGATGCCCGAGATGAATGGGTCGCAGCTGGCGACGGCGGCGAAGGCGCGCTGGGCTGACCTGTTGATCGTATTCGTTTCGGGCTACGCGGACCAGGTCGGTGACACGCTAGGCGCCGGCGATCGGCTGATTCGCAAGCCGTTCAACGCCAACGACCTGTATCGGACCGTCGAAGCGACGCTGGCCGAGCGGCAGGGGGTTCTGTCCGGAATTTGAGCTGCGGCGATCCATCGCGCAGAGTGATCCCGGACGGCGGCATGTCAATCATATCGCGGATCGCATGATTCCAGCGGCCGCAAAGGGCTGACTGGTATAGCGCGCAGGGTTGGAGTGGCGGCTGTGCGCGAATCCAATAAGATATCGACGGCCCGCCAATTCAACGAAGAGTCGGGATTTCGGGCCCCTGGTATAATTCCGGACTCTGGAGACGTGACGCATGGCTGGCACGCTTGAAATCCGCATCGACGATCTGCGTCCGTTCGCGGGCGGGCACGAATT
The DNA here is from genome assembly GCA_028291505.1 of Rhodopila sp. GTDB lineage: Bacteria > Pseudomonadota > Alphaproteobacteria > Acetobacterales > Acetobacteraceae > Rhodopila. Next base: position 17,120 of record JAQGHW010000286.1, read on the forward strand.
TGGCAATGCGGGGGCCTATGAACGCCTCACTGGCCGCGTGCTGTTCGCGGTCGACCCCCTGGCTCCGGCACAGGCGGACGTCGTGGATCTGCGAAAGGCTGCGCGCGACCGCGACGGGATGGTGCGGTTCGAGGCGGACTTCATGATCCTGAAACCAGCCAGCGGCGGCAATCGGCGGGTGTTCTTCGACTATGGCAACCGAGGCCACAAGCGAGCACTGCAATTTTTCAATGATGCGCCGCACACCAACGATCCGTTGACGCTGGACCAAGCCGGCAACGGTTTCCTGATGCGCCGCGGCTATGCGGTCGCCTGGCTGGCCTGGGAGGGCGATATCCTGCCCGGCGATGGGCGCATGGTGCTGGATGTTCCCGTCGCCACGGACGACGGCGCGCCAATCGCCGGGCGAGTGCGGACCGAGATTATCGTCGATCTGCCCTGGGGTTCGACCATGCCGCTGAGCGGCCGTGTGGCAGCGCATTCGTATCCGGTCGCCTGCCGCGACCAAAGTGATGCGGTGCTGACCAGGCGCCGGTATCCGTACGACACGCCCGAGGTGATTCCGGATTCCGACTGGGATTTCGCGCAGGAGGTGCACGGTGCCGGCGCGGAATCGGGGGCGCCGGAACGGGCGGTGGTTCCCGCCGATAGTTTCATCCATTACCAGGCGGGCTTCGAGCCGGGCTGGATCTATGAACTGATCTACACCGCCCGCGACCCGAAGGTGATGGGTCTGGGCCACGTCGCGGTACGTGATTTCGTCAGTTTCCTGAAGTACCAGGGCGGCGACGCGAATCCTTTGGCTGGCATTTCGAAGGCTTATGGCTGGGGACGCTCGCAAACCGGGCGCTGCCTGCGGGATTTCGTCTATCGCGGCTACAATGCCGACGCGGCCGGACGGCAGGTGTTCGACGGCGTCATGCCGCACGTCGCGGGCGCTGGGCGGAAGTGGCTGAACCAACGGTTCGCCAGCCCGATCGTGTCCGGTGGCCAGCAATACGAGGATCATTTCAATATCGCCGACTCGTTTCCGTTCTCCTACGCCTGGTCGGCCGATCACCTGACCGGCCGTGAGGATGCCATCCTGAAACGACCGGAGACCGATCCGCTGGTGTTCCATACCCAGACCTCGACGGAGTACTGGGTGCGGCGCGGGTCTCTGGTGCATACCGATACGTCGGGGCATGATCTGCCACAACCTGAAACGGTGCGGGTTTATTGCTGGTCCAGTTCGCAACATTCGGCAAATCCATTGCTGAAGACGCCGGTCAAGGGCATTGGACAGAACTTCTCCAATACCGTTGCAACTTCGATGCTATTCCGAGCGCTGGTGGATGCGATGGATCGGTGGGCGACGGATGGGACGAGGCCGCCGGACAGTCGGGTGCCGACCCGCGCGGACGGCACACTGGTGGAATATCCGCGATGGCGGCGGCAGTTTCCGGCGATCCCGGGCGTCACGCCTCTGGCCGAACCGAACGCCCTGCCGCTGCTGGATTTCGGACCCGAAGCCGACAAGGGGATACTGCGGGAGCCACCGGTCATCGTGCACGGCCGGAATGATCCGGACGGCGGCCCGGGGCTGCGCTATACCGTGCTGGTGCCATCGGTCGACCAGGATGGCAACGACATTCCCGGTGTCCGCGCACCGATGGTGAGTGCGCCGCTTGGCACGTATACCGGATGGAACCCCAGGGCGCGGGGTTACGGACATGGTGCGCAGTGGAAGTTCGAGGGCAGCTACATTCCGTTTCCGGACACGCCGGCTGAACGGGCGGCAACGGGCGATCCGCGCCTATCGATAATGGAGCGGTATCCGGATTGGCATGCCTATGTCGCCGCGATCACCTTGGCGGCGCGGGAACTGGTCGTCGCCGGCTTGCTTCTGGAAGAGGATGTGGAACGGTGTGCGGCGGCGGCCCAGCGGTGGAATCCGGCGCGCCACGTGATCGGCATGTTAATCGCATGATTTACCCGCCTTGAACGTTCCGCTCGGCGTGATCATGCTCAGAAGGAGGAAACGCAATGATAAAGATCCTTGGCCTGCTCACCCGGAAGGCCGGCATCAGCCATGAGGAGTTCGTGCGGCACTGGTTCGACGTTCACGGGCCGCTGGCGCTCGCCGTGCCGGGCATCCGCCGCTACGTCCAGTCCCACATCACGGGGAGCCGCACCCGCCCCGACATTCCCGAAACGAACGTGGACGTCGATGGTGTGGCCGAACTCTGGTATGACGACCTGGAAAGCTTCCAGCGCGCCGCCGCCACGCCCCAAATGAAGGCGTTAACGGACGATGGCGCGCTGTTTATCGGCCAAATCAAAACCTACGTGATCGAAGAACGGCAGATTATTCCGCCGCCGCCTGGCTGAGCGTCACGGCCTCATACGGGAAGCGCTTCACCTTGGCCATGTTCAGGCCCTCAACCCGCAGCAGGCGGGTATCGTCCTTCCGCTCGGGCGAATGCAGCACGCCCACATCGTACAGGTACGCGTCGCCAGGCTTCATGACGTAGTCATGGTTCGCCGAGGCCTTGCCGGGCACACCGTCGGTCGGACGGGCGATGCAATTCCAGTCGGTCATGATCGTCTCGCCGGACGCCTGGCCGTAGATCGCCCAGGATGGGCCGTGGTCATGCGGCTTGCTGCCCTTCGGCCCGACATAGCCGTGCGCCAAGATCGCGAACCCGAGTTCGGCGTCCTCATACAACAGGTGCCGTTCCGGCGTGCCGGGCGGGATGTAGGTCGCGACGAAATCATGATCCGCCAGCGCCTGCTCCACCAGTTTGCGCACCTGTTCCCGGCCGGGCGTGCCGGGCTGGGACTTCAGGGCGGCATGACAGTCGGCGGCGAATTTTTCCAACGTGATGGCCATGAGCGATCCTCCTGCGGAACTTGTATTGAAGCATCATGCTCTAGCGCCGATACGGATAGCAACTGCCACGGTCGAGGGTAATCCCGAAATGGTCCCCCAAAGCCGCGATGGCGTCAGCATGTTCGGGGTATGGATCGGCATTCGCCGGACCGACGATGATGCAGCCGCCGCCCTTTTTCCCGTTGGGCGGCAGCATGGCGGTGACCAGCGCCTTGCCGTCCTCATCGCGCAACGTCAGGAACAGCGGCATTGCGCGCCTGATGTGATCCTCCTTGTTGATGTCCTGCTCGATGAACACCGACGTCGTCGGGTGGAAGGCATCGACGGCGCGTTCACGCTCCCGCCGGTAGTGCTTTTCCACCGCGTGGTGCATTTCCAATGATTCGGCCACGGCCTCGCCTTCGGTAAGGAGGCGGAACCAGGTCCGGCTGCGTGGTGCGTCGCAGACATAGTCCATGCGCGATTTCCTCCCCGGCTTGGATTGGTCTGAACCGCCAGCATAGAATGGAAGCGGCTGGCGATCAAACAGCTGCACAACGGGGGATGAGGATGGCGGATACCTTCGACTACGTGATCGTAGGCAGTGGAGCGGCGGGTTCGGTCCTGTGCAGCCGGCTGACCGAGGATCCGAACGTCACCGTCTGCGTCCTGGAGTGCGGGCCGCCTGACCGGCACCCATACATCCACATTCCGGCCGGCTTCATCAAGATGCTGTTCAACCCGGCCTACACCTGGCAGTTCCAGACCGAACCGGGCATGGGCATCAACGGCCGCCGCATCCCCACCACGCAAGGGCGGACACTCGGCGGGTCGAGCTCGATCAACGGCATGATCTACAACCGCGGCCAGCGCGAGGATTTCGATCACTGGGCGCAGCGCGGCAACCACGGCTGGGGCTATGTCGATATCCTGCCCTATTTCAAGCGTGGCGAACGGCGGCTGGGTGTGGGCGACGACCGCATCCACGGACGCGAGGGCAACCTGTTCGTTACCGACAACGACTGGACCCATCCGGCGATGGAGGCATTCATCAAGGGCGCCCAGGAACTGGGGATCCCGCGCTGCGTCGATTACAACAGCGGCGACAGCCAGATGGGCGTCGGCTATTTCCAGCGACTGATCCACAAGGGATACCGGCACTCGGCCGCTCGGGTGTTCCTGCATCCGGCGCGGGCGACCGGGCGGTTGGAGGTGCGGACCGATGCCCGCGCGGCGCAGATCCTGTTCGACGGCACACGGGCGACCGGCGTGCGGTATGTGAACGATCGTGACGGTTCGGTGCGGCAGGAGGTGTTCGCGCGGAAGGAGGTGATTGTGTCCTCCGGCACCGCCAACACCGCCAAACTGTTGCAGATGTCAGGTGTTGGGCCGGCCTGGCTGCTGGCCGATCTGGGCGTGAAGGTGGTCGCCGATCTGCCGGTCGGCGAGAATTTCCGCGACCACTACTCAACCCGAATCGTTGCGCGAGTGAAGAACGTGCGCACGATGAACGAAATGTCGCACGGCCTGGGCCTGATGGGGCAGATCGCGCGCTGGGTCGTGGGAAAACCGAGCATTTTGGCGGTGGCGCCGTCGATCCTGCATTGGTTCTGGAAGACCGAGGACACCATGCGCCAGCCCGACCTGCAAGGCGTGTTCAGCCCGGCCAGCTACAAGCAAGGGTTTGTCGGGCTGCTGGACGACTATCCGGGGATGACGTGCGGGGTGTGGCAGCACCGGCCGGAAAGCATCGGCTATGTTCGCGCGCGGTCTACCGATCCGTTTGTCGACCCGATCATCCAGCCGAATTATCTTAGCGACCCGATGGACCAACGGGTCCTGGTCAAGGGCATGCACTGGGCACGCCGATTGCTGCACACGAAAGCGCTGGCGCCGTATTTCGAGGCCGACGCACTGCCGGGACCCGACGTCCGCACGGATGAGGAGTGGCTGGACTATGCGCGTCAATACGGTTCGACGGCGTACCATCTGATCGGAACGGCCAGGATGGGCGCGGTCACGGACAAGACATCGGTGGTCGATGACCAGTTGCGGGTTCACGGATTGCAGGGGATCCGGGTGGTCGACGCCTCTATCATGCCGAACATGCCCTCGGCGAACACTTACTCATCCACAATGATGATCGCCGAGAAGGCATCGGACATGATCCGCGGGCGGGAGCCGCTGCCACCGGTGGAGGGGATCGCGGCCTGACCTTGATTGGCTTCAGCGACAATCAACGGAGGTTGCCGCTAGGGGCGAGACGTTTGCGTCGTAGCGAACCTCGCATTTGTGCACGCTATCCGGCAGGCGGATGGCGGCCACGAGGCTGGTGCCCGTGTAGCCACAGGCGAGCCACGTGCCGGGGCTCAGCCGCCAGACGTTGATGAATGACGAGCCATTCTTGCGCGTGGTATCAGGTGCCAGCCAGGCTTGCTCGTTGGGCGGCCCGTCCGAGAATTGCGCGCTGACCCACCGATGCCCCGCTTCCGCGTCGAATGTCTGAAAGCTGCCGGGAACGTCGACGGCGTGCTGCTCTACCTGCAACGCATCCGGACAATGCTGCGGGGCGGCCCAAGCAGGCACGGCTGCCGCCGTAGACACAGCAATGATGAGGCCGATGCGCCTACTCAATGACAGGGAACGCATCGCCATTGTTGCTCGGATCAACGTATCCGCCGCCCGGCAATTTCCCTTTGAAATGTAGCAGGCGTTTGTGAATACCATTGCTGCCAAAGTACTGATCGACCACCCAAACACCGGTGGCGTCCTGGCTGACATACAGCGCCGCATGGTTGCCACTTGGCAAACTGGGGTAGCGGCCGTTCACGAAGGTGGCAATGGCGGTGCCCTTGGTCAGTGTCAGATTGCCTTTCACGACCACTCCCTCCTGCCATTTCAGGGCGGCGGGCGCGGGAGCCTTGGCGTAATGCTCAACCAAAGGAGCGCATTGCTGGTTGCCAATAGCCGGAAGTCCGGGAAGCGTGTCCACGTCGGGATAGATATAAGACATAGAGGTCCTCCTTGGGGAGCCGGGTCGATCTTGGCGGTACTTCGCGAGGTGGGGAAGCCGGCGAGGCGATATTGCTGGCTGAGCCACGGGACGCCGCGTCGTTCAAACCCGACCTTGCTTCCTTCGTCCGATCGCTCACAATGAGAGTCTATTGCGAGGAGCAGGGTGTGCCCGGATTCAAAAGTACCGAAAAATACATCGCGACCCGCGATCTGGAGGTTGCGGTCAATGCGGCCGTCACCCTGCAACGACCGTTGCTGGTGAAGGGCGAACCCGGAACCGGCAAGACCGTTCTCGCCCACGAAGTCGCCGCGGCGCTGAACCGGCCGCTGATCGAGTGGCATATCAAGTCCACCACCAAAGCCCAGCAAGGCCTGTACGAGTACGACGCCGTATCCCGCCTGCGTGACGGCCAGCTCGGCGATCCCCGCGTGCATGACATCGGCAACTACATTGTGCGTGGCAAACTGTGGGACGCGTTTGAGGCCGATGAACAAACCGTGGTGCTGATCGACGAGGTCGACAAGGCCGACATCGAGTTCCCGAACGATCTGTTGCTGGAACTCGATCGGATGCAGTTCTTCGTGTACGAGACCCGCAAGACCATCGTGGCGAAGAACCGCCCCGTCGTGATCATCACGTCGAACAATGAAAAGGAACTGCCGGATGCCTTCCTGCGCCGCTGCTTCTTCCACTACATCCGCTTCCCCGACCGCGAAACGATGGAGCGGATCGTCCAGGCGCATTACCCCGACATCCGCAAGGACCTCGCTCGGGAAGCCCTGAACGTCTTCTTCCAGGTCCGCGACGTGCCCGGCCTGAAGAAGAAGCCCGCCACGTCCGAACTGCTGGACTGGCTGAAGC
>JAQGHW010000288.1 GCA_028291505.1 Rhodopila sp.
GAACTTCACCGGCGGCGTGCTGATGAGCCTGGTGGAGCACGGCTTCTGCGCGCCCGAGGAAGCCAACGATCTGTTACGGCTGGAGAACCTGATCGCGCCGTCCGGCAAGATGCCACTCAACACCAGCGGTGGAAACCTGGCCGAGTGCTACATGCACGGGTTGGAACTGGTGAATGAGGCGGTGCGGCAGATCCGCGGGGTCTCGGTCAATCAGGCGCCGAAGAATGATGCGGTGATCGTTATTGGCGGGCCGATGGTTACACCTGTTAGTTCCTTGATCCTGGGTTCGGAGGCCACTCTGTGATGTCGTATCTGCCCGAGGGGCTGCCTGCCCCGTCCGCCGGCGCCGATGGGTTGTCCACGCCGTATTGGGAGGGCACGCGCCGCGAGAAACTGGTCATCCAGTTCTGCCGCGGTTGCAATCATTGGCAGTGGGGTCCGGAATGGATCTGCCATCGCTGCAACAGCTTCGACCTCGACTGGCGGCCGGTTGAAGGCCGCGGGGTGATCTACAGTTACCAGCGGATCTGGCATCCGGTGCATCCGGCGTTGAACGGACATGGGCCGTATATCGCCGCGCTGGTGGAACTGCCCGCGGCTGGGAACGTGCGAATGGTGGGGAATCTGCTGGGTGATCCGAAGCAGGACGTGCCGATCGGCGGCTCGGTGACGGCAGTGTTCGAACATCATGAGACCGCCAGTCCGCCATTCACGTTGGTGCATTGGCGGTTGGTCTAGGCAAGGCCAACTCATAAAAGCCACCGGCCCTTCAACCGCGCTTGCGTGCCTTCAGGCGCTGCAGCGCTTCATCGACCATGCGGATTGGTTCATCCGACTGGTAAGCCCGATACATGCAACGAATCCCGGCTTCGATCGCATCGTTGAGGGGCAGCACCTCCCATTCGCGAATCAGGTCCTTCTGTAGCCGGATCGCCTTCGGACCCGATTCGACGATCGATTCCACCCACCGGTCCAACGCCGAATCCAACTCGGCGGCCGGAACGACTTTCTCGACCAGCCCCCACTCCAGCGCCGTGCGGGCATCGATGTTGTCGCCCGTATAGAGCAACAGTTTCGTCCGTCCCCAGCCGATCAGTTGGGGCAACAGGGCGGCCTCGACGACCGACGGCAGTCCGATCTTCACTTCCGGCATCCCGAACACGGCGTTGTCGCTGGCGATATGCATGTCGCAGGCTGCCATCACCTCCAGCCCCGCGCCGAGGCAGAAGCCGTTGACCCTCGCGATAACAGGCACTCGAAGGTCGCGCAGGACTTTGCACATGCGGTGGATCAGCGTCAGGAAATCCCGAGCCCGGGGCGGGTTCAGTTCGGCGAGTTCATGCAGGTTCGCCCCTCCCATGAAGGCCCGGTCGCCCTCGCCGGTGACGATCAGCACGCGCAGGTCCGGATCATCGCCCAGGGTGGTGACGGCGTCGATGAACGCGATGATCTGCGCGCGGCCGAGGCAGTTCAGCCGTGCTGCGTTGTTGATCGAGACGGTAGCGACACCGCCGTGGCGACGCACGATAATTTCGGTCATGACGCGCTCCTCTGGTTCCAGCCGATCGGGCCGCGGAAGGGTCTCATATCCGGGTACCCACTGACCGCCCAGGCGCCATCGACCAGCAGGCTGGCGCCGTTGACGTAGCTGGCGTCGTCGCTGGCCAGGTACAGCGCGGGCGAGGCGATTTCCTCGGGCTGGGCCGGACGCCCCATCGGGATGCGCTGTTCGAACGCCGCGAGCGCATCGGGATTGTCGAAATGGCGGCGTGTTAGATTGGTCTGCACCAAACCGGGCAATATGGCATTGACGCGTATACCAAACTCGGCGAATTCCAGCGCACCGTTGCGCGACAGCATCTCGACGCCGGCCTTGGCCGCCACGTAGGCCGAACCGGCATGCATCGGCACATGGGCGTTCAACGACGCGATGTTGACGATGCTGCCGTTCCCTTGGCGCATCATCTGCCTGGCTTGGTGCTTCATGCCCAGGAACACGCCCTTCAGGCACAGATCGACGGTGAAATCCCAGTCCGCTTCCGCCAGATCGACGATGTAGCCCGCGCGAGCCCCCCCGGCGACGTTGAACGCGGCGTGGACCGCGCCGAACCGGTCCACGGCGGTGGCGACCAATGCCTCGGCTGCGGCTTCCTTCGTCACGTCGCCTTCGATGCCGATGAACCCATCGCCGAGGCCGCCGATCGTGTGCAGGTCGGACCCGACGACCTTGGCGCCCTCGGCCAGCAGCCGTTTGGCGATGGCATGCCCGATGCCAGAGGCGGCCCCGGTGACCACCGCCACCTTGCCGGCGAACCTGTCGGAAAATGCGATCATCTGCGTCCTCCCGCGGGGCGTTAAGGGTTTGGCAATCTGTTCGTGTTTCCGTGCCCGCGTTTCGATGGGAGCGTGCATGGAAGTGTCGGTCGGGATCAAGGTCGCCGCCCGCGGGCTGGAATGGGATGTGACCGAGGTGGAATCCCTCGGGCCGCAGCAACGCGTGCGCCTGGCGTGCTGTGGCGGCGACCTGGCCGGACTGGAATGGGACGTGCTGTATCCCTCCGAGACGCTGTCCGTCCTGCGCACCGACCCCCGGCTGGAGGAAGCCGGACCGTTGGATGCGTGGCGCCGCTACCACATCGCCCGTCTGCTGGAACGAATTCCGGGTGCGCCCGCGCCGTCGGGTCGGATCGCGATCGAAGCGTATCAGCGCGTGCCGCTGCTGCGCGCACTGGACATGGTGCGTCCGCGCCTGCTGCTGGCGGATGGTGTCGGGCTGGGGAAGACCATCCAGGCCGGCCTGATCGCTTCGGAGATGCTGGTTCGCCGGCGCGCCCATCGCATCCTGATCGTGTGCCCACCCGGCCCGCTGCTGCGCCAGTGGGAGCAGGAGATGCGAGTCCGCTTCGGTCTACGGTTCACCCCGATCGTCGATGCCGCCAGCCTGCGGGACGCTCGTCGTGGACTGGAACTCGGCGGCAACCCGTTCGATGCGACAGCGTTGTGCCTGACCTCGATCGACTTCGCCAAATCGGACCGGGTGCTGGCGGAACTGGAACGAGTCGCCTGGGACCTGGTCATCATCGATGAGGCGCATCATTGCGTCGGCGAAGAGAACCAACGCCGCCGCCTGGCCGAGGTCTTGGCGAATCAAGCCGATGGACTGCTGTTGCTGACGGCAACACCGCATGACGGGCATGATCTGCACTTTTCGTCATTGATGGCGCTGCTGGACCCCAGCCTGGTGGACGCAGCGGGGCAGATGGTCGGGTCGACCTATCGCCGCCATGTCGTCCGCCGGCTGAAATCCCACATCCGCACCGCCTCCGGCGCGCCGCTGTTCCGTGAGCGGATCGTCACCCCGGTCCGGGTGGATGTTACGGACGCCGTACAGGTGGGGCATTTTCATAAGGCGCTTTCCGCATTTGTCGCGCCCAGGCTGCAACGGTCGCGCGACAGCACCGGACTCACCGATTCACTCGCATTCGTCAGCCTATTGAAACGGTCAATGTCCACCATCGCAGCCTGCCTGGCAACGCTACGGGTCGTGGCGCAGCGTTACGGCACAGAACCATTGAAGGAACGACAACGCGCACTCCGCGCCCATCGCCGGCGCATGGCTCGATTCGGCGTGCTGGGCGTCGCCGAAGAGGAAGAAATCGCCGAACTTGAGGCTGAGGAAATCGCCGCATCATTGGTCGGCGTCGGGACCAAGGCTGCCTTGCTCGTGCTGATCCGTCTCGCCGAGGCGGCCGCCCCGCACGATCCCAAACTGGCCGCGCTGGTGCTTGAGATCAAGTTGATCCGCCTGCGGCATCCGGACGCCAACGTGATCGTCTACACGGAATATGCCGACAGTCAGCGTGCCGCGGTCGAGGCACTCGCCCAGATCGACGGCACGATCCTGAGCATCAGCGGCGTTGACTCGGAAACCGAACGGACTCGTGCCGCGGAACGTTTCGCCGAGGCGGACGGCATCATTCTCGTCAGCACCGATTCGCTGGCCGAGGGACTGAACCTGCACCAGCGTTGCTTCCACCTGATCCATCTCGACCTGCCGTACAACCCGAACCGGCTGGAGCAGCGCAACGGCCGCATCGACCGTTATGGGCAGCGCAACGATCCCGAGATCCGCTATCTCTTCCTGGCCGGCACGTTTGAAGAGCGCCTGCTGCTGCGCCTGATCGCCAAATACGAAAAGGCACGGGCCTGTCTGTCCTTCATGCCGAACACCCTCGGCGTCAGCGCCGATCCAGCCAGTTTGCATGAGCCTCTTTTCACAGGCTTCGCCGAGGACCTGTTCAGCGGGATGCCCCGTTTGATCCACTCGCTGGACCTGGCGGCGGAGGATACCGATAGCGACGCCTACCGCGATTTGCTGCGCGAGATCGATCGCGCTTTCCAGAGTTTCGACCACATGGCCGTCCGGCATGGCTGGCTGTCGGGTGGCGAGGCCCAGGAACCGCCGCCGGCCGAAGCCACTACCGGCATCGACCTTCCAGCGTTTGTTGCGTCAGTGCTTACATCGGACGCGGATGGCTATCGCGTACCGCCAGGATGGACCCGCGACCTGGACGGTTTGCCGGGCTTCGACCGCATGACCGGAACGGTCCGCCTGACCGCCGATCCCGACCAGTTCCGTGATGCCCAAGGGCGGGAACTGCTGTATCCGGGCCGGTCGCATCCATTGACGCGACGGGCGATCGCCGCAGTCCGAACCGGCCGAGTCAGCGCCGCGACAGCCGACACGACGTCGCTGTTGGTGACTTATACGGTGGAGATCGGTTCGCTGTTGCGCGACGTCTTCGCCCTCCGCCTCACTCCCGATGGTTCCATATCCGAACAACTCGATTTCCTGTGGCTGGCGGAACGTCCGGTGACCCGGCAGGATCGGCGGACCCGATCGTTCGTGACGTGGGCACCGGACGCGATAGCAGCGGCCGAACCGAGGGCAGCGGCGATCGCGCAACAGATCGCATCCGCTTTCGCCGTCGAATATCAGGACCGCATGGACCAGAATGCCGCCGTCGCCGCGGCCTGGCTGCAGCGGCGAAGCAACGAACTGTGTGGTGCGGTCGTGCCCTTGATCGCCGACCTTTTCGATACCGAACCGCCGGCCGGCGATTGGCATTCCTGTGCGCTCCCAGACCAGCGCCTATCCGGATTGATCGCCGATCCGCTGGTCGCCGCCCCGCGACGGCATGAGGCTGCCAACGTGCTCGCACGTTTCCGCTCCCTCATCGGGAACCGAAAGGTGCTGCCTCCAGTATCAGTCCGCGTTCTTGGCCTGCTGATGCTCGTGCCATGACGCTGGACCTGGATGATTGCGTTTTGGCCGGATCGGCGATGACGACGCCATTCCTGCTGGACGGCCTCGCCCGCGCGTTGGACCTGCCGAACGCAATCGAACCGGGCTGGGACGTCCTACGCCAATCGTTGCGCGGCGGTGGAGCGCAACGTGTCCATCAACACGTCACCGCCAAACTTGCCACCATTTTCGGCTACGGACGCCCGTCGCGACAAGACCCGGTCACCACGCGAGAGGGACCAGAGGACGGCGGCTGGCTGATGCAGGCATCCAACGGGGTCCGGTTGCGCGCCTGGTCGATCGCCACCGAAACGGACCTGGATGCGACCGAGCGCTCGCCCCGCGCCCATCGCTCCAGCCCCACCCGAATCGCCCAACGCGTGCTCCTCTCGCTCGGTGAGCGCGCCGGCCTCGTGACCAACGGTGACGTGCTTCGATTGTTGCTGTGCGACCCGTTGCGCGCCGACAGCCATCTCTCGGTCCCGATAGACGGCTGGCGGCAGAAACCGCTGCCGCCGGATTCGTTTCGGGTCCTGCTGGCGCTGGCCGGGGCACAGGGCCTGCCGCGTTTATCGGGGGTGCTGGAAGCGGCCCGATTGCATCAGGCAAAGGTCACCACGGAACTGCGCCGCCAGGCAAAGGACGCGATCAGCGGCTTTATCAATGCCCTACCGGACCGAACCGGTCTTGATGCGTCGGCGTTGTGGCACGAAGGCCTTGTGCTGGTCTACCGCTTGTTGTTCATCTTGAAGCTGGAATGCCCCACCGAATCCGGCGCCGGGTTCAGCTTCGCCTCGGTTGGCCTCTGGCGTGATGCGCTTTCACCGGCCAAAGCCCTGGCACCACTGGTGCGACGGCACTTGGACCACGGCCACGATACCGGACGAATGCTGGAAACCGGCCTGCGCTCCCTGTTCGAAATTTTCCGAGACGGCCTCTCATGCTCAGAATTAGAAATCGTTCCGCTTGGTGGTGCGCTGTTCGGAACCGACACGACCCCGTTGCTGGACCGGCTCGAATGGGGTGAACGTGCCACCGCGATCCTGCTTGACCACCTGATTTGGATCGTTTCGGTTCGCGGCGAACGGACGCGTGTGCATTACGGGTCACTCGACGTGGAGGACCTGGGCAGCGTGTATGAGGGCCTGCTGGAACAAGAGCCCGGGATCGCAACGGAACCCTTGATCCGCGTGCGCCACGGCAAACTGGAAGCCGTCCTGCCCGCTGGGGCCAAATCCGCGGCTATAAATACCGGAGAATTCTTCCTGCGCGCAGGCATGGGTCGCAAGGCCACCGGATCGTTCTATACACCGCACGAATTCGTTCGCTTCCTGGTACGCGAAACGCTTGAACCGAAGATCGCAGCGCTAAGCCCTCCGGACGACCCCCATCCGGCCAGGCTGCTGACGTTGAAGATCGTCGACCCCGCCACCGGCAGCGGTCATTTCCTGGTGGAGGCCTGCCGTTATCTGGGCGAGGCACTCCTGACAGCCTGTCGGATCTGCGACGAACGCGGACTGCACGACCGCATCGCCGCGCTGCCCGATCCCGACAAGACCATCGCATCCTATCTGCCCAGCCGAGGATTCTCCGAGGCCCGATCACGCGCGATCTGCCGCCGATTGGTGGCGGTACATTGCCTATATGGTTGCGATCGAAACAAGCTAGCGATCGAATTGGCGAAACTTTCGCTTTGGCTGGAATCTTATGCGGAAGGGCTGCCCCTGACCTTCCTGGACCACCGGCTGGTGCACGGCGACGCGCTCACCGGCCCGTTCTTCGACTCGCTTTCGACACTGCCAGTGACGGGCGGGCCGCTCGACCCTCTGCTGGCCGGCGGGGTCGCGGAACGCCTGAGTGCAAGCCTGAACCTGGCACGAAGCCTGGTGACGGCTCTGA
>JAQGHW010000295.1 GCA_028291505.1 Rhodopila sp.
CGCGACGGATCCCTGAAAGTAGGAGACGTAGCGGCGGGCGACGGCAACCGCTTCGGCCTCATCGGCGACGGCGATGTCGACGACGCCATTGGGGACCTGCACGCTCATTGGTCCGACTTCCTCGGGCTTGAAGACGCCCAGGCCGCCGCCCTCGATCATTGCGGGGCCGCCCATGCCGATGGTGGAGTTGGCGGTGGCGATGATGACATCGCAACAACCGAGCAGGACGGCGTTGCCGGCGAAGCAGCGGCCTGAGGTTATGCCGATCAGGGGGACCAGGCCGGACAGTTTGCTGAAGCGGTTGAAGGCTTCGGTGATGAGGTTGGCGGCGTAGATCGTATCGGTGTCGCCGGGCCGGCCGCCGCCGCCTTCGGTGAAGATGATCACGGGCAGCCGCCATTTTTCGGCGATCTCGAACATTCGGTCTTTCTTGGCGTGGTTCTTCTTGCCCTGGGTGCCGGCGAGCACGGTGTAGTCGTATGACATGAGGATGCAGCGTGCGTCCCTGTCGGGAAACAGGGTGCCGTTGACGCGGCCGAGGCCGGTGACCAGGCCGTCGGCGGGGGTGGTGCGGATCAGTTCCTCGATCGTTGCGCGCAGGCGGCGGGCGGCGATGACCAGCGCGCCATATTCCACGAATGAACCGGGGTCGCACAGATCGTCGATGTTCTCCCGCACCGTGCGCTGGCCGGTCTTGCGGCGGCGGGCGACCGCATCGGGACGCGCTGTATCCAGGGTACGGGCGCGGCGGTCGAGTACTTCGGCGAGGTCGGGACGGATGTGGTCGAGGTCGATGTCGGCGGCTTCGGTGACGGCGTCAACCGCGATGTCGCCGGGTAGGATGAAGCCTAGCTTGTGGCCCTCGAACACGGTGTCGCCTTCGGCCACGGTCAGCGCCAGCAAGATGCCGGAGGCAGGGGCGCGAACTTCGTGCTCCATTTTCATTGCTTCCATGACCAGCACCGGTTGGCCGGCGCGAACCGGAGCGCCCTCTGGGGTGATGATGCTGACGATGGTGCCCTGCATGGGGGCGGCGAAAGGGGTGCTGCCTGTGGGGGTGTCGATGTCGTCGGGTATCGCCGTGGCGACGGGTGTTGATCGTTCCAGGAGGGATGACCCGCCTTCGCGGCCGTGCACCAGGACAGCGAGGGGGTCGGAGGCGTCGACCCTGGCGCCGGGGCGGTTCGGTTTCGCGAGGGGGGCGGCGGCTTCGAAGAACAGGCGGCGATGGGCGGGTGCGTCGAGCAGGTCGGCGATCCGCTGTTCGACGAAGCGGGTGTGGGCCTGACCGGCGCGGAATATGGGGTGGCGCAGAATGGTCTGCAGGAAGGCGATGTTTGTCGGGACGCCAAGGATGCGAAATTCGGACAGCGCCCGGTAGGCCTTGTCGGCGGCCGCGTGCAGGCCGCCGGCGCGCACATGGACGATCAGCTTGGCGAGAAGGCTGTCGAAGCGCGGGCTGGTGCGGTAGCCGGCATAACCGAACGCATCGACACGGATGCCGGGGCCAGTTGGCGGCTCGAACGCCGTCAGGGTGCCACCGGCGGGGCGCGCGCCGCCGTCGGCTTGCATGGTCTCCATGTTGATGCGGGCTTGCAGTGCGGTGCCTCGCGGTGTGGGGATCGAGGTTTGCAGGAGGTCCAGGTCTGGCAGGGTGGCGCCGCCGGCGATTTGTAGCTGGGTTTTCACCAGGTCGATGCCGGTGATTTCCTCGGTGACCGTGTGCTCGACCTGGAGGCGTGCGTTGGCCTCGATGAAGGCGATGGGTGCGTCTTCGGCGTCGGTGCTGGAGTCGACGAGGAATTCGAAGGTGCCGAGATTGCGGTACCGGGCGGCGGCGGCGATCCGGGTCGCGGCGTCGAGCAGCCGGGCGCGGACGGCGGGGGCGAGGTTGGGGGCGGGCGCGATCTCGATCAATTTCTGCCGCTGGCGCTGCACGCTGCATTCGCGTTCCCACAGGTGGGAGACGGCGCCGGTGCCGTCACCGACAACCTGGACCTCGATATGGCGGGCGTGCGGGAACAGGCGTTCGACGTAGAGGTCGCCGTTGCCGAAGGCGGCTTTGGCCTCTGAACGACAGCGTGCGTACGTGGCGGCGATGTCGTCGTGGTGGTGCACGGGACGCATTCCTCGACCGCCGCCGCCGGCCAGTGCCTTGATCATGATCGCGCCGTCTGGTCCGAGGCCGGCCAGGAAGGTTTTGGCGGATTCGAGGGTGGTGGGGCCTTCGGTGCCGGCCAGGACCGGCACGCCGCATTGGTGGGCCATGGCGCGGGCGGCGGCCTTGTTGCCGAACAGGTCGAGCGTGTCCGGTTCGGGGCCGACGAAAACCAGGCCGGCTTTGGCGCAGGCTCGCGCGAAGGCGGCGTTCTCACTGAGGAAGCCGTAGCCGGGGTGGACGGCGTCGCAACCCCGTTCCAGCGCGACGGCGATGATCTGGGCGATGTCGAGGTATGGCGCGACGCCGGTGCCCGTCAGCGTATGGGCTTCATCGGATTTGCGCGTGTGTAGTGATTGCGCGTCGTCTTCCGAATGCACGCTGACGGTGGCGATGCCCATCTCGGCGGCGGCACGCATGATGCGGATCGCGATTTCGCCGCGGTTCGCGACCAGCAGCTTTTTCAGTCCCATCGTCGGAGGTTCCTCTGGGTGGTGGGGCGGCGGTCCGGGGATGTGTTAGCGGGTGAGCCCCAGCCATTTCCCGAGGCGGGCGAACTGCGCCTTGAGCACCGCCCACAGCAGGGTGTGGGCCGCCAGCGGAACCGGTGCGGGGGAGGGCCGGACGATTGTGGCCGGGGACTCGACGACCGGGGGGTCGTCCTTGGCGAATTCGGCGGCGGCGCGTTGGGCGAAGTCGGCCATGATGACGTTCGCGACCGCGACTCCGCCGGTACGGGCGAAGTCGGCCAGCACGCCTCCGAGTTCGGCATCGGAAACGATTTTGACCACTGTCGTCGGCGTCGGGGCGGCGGCATCGTCGCGCAGGGCGAAGGCGACTTTGACACCGATCCGCGCGGCCCGCATGTCGGCTGCCCCGCGTCCGT